>NZ_CAWNZT010000355.1:0-17494 GCF_963878965.1 Aeromonas sp. HMWF015
GGGAAAAAGGGTCGCCAGGAGATATTTATCTGCCCCTTTTATGCCCTTGGCTGGCAATCCATGGGCAAAGGGGTGATAGTGGATTCCGGTTTTTGTGGCGGCATACATTCAAGGGGAGAGAGAGCATGTATCGGATCGGTGAACTGGCCAAGGCGTGCGGGGTCAAGGCAGATACCCTGCGTTTTTACGAGAAGAACGGGCTTATCTCACCGGGGATCCGCAACGAATCCGGCTACCGTCTCTACAGCGAACAGGACAAGCGGCGGCTGGAGTTTATTATCCGCGCCAAGTCGGTCGGATTCTCGCTGGCCGATATCGGCGAGCTGCTCGACCTCGATACCAACAAGGCCAAAGTCACCTGTCAGGAGGTGAAAGCGGTGGCCGACACCAAGCTAGCCCAGGTGGAGCAGAAGATCATCGAACTGACCCGCTTTCGCGACAACCTGCGCGAGCTCTCCAATATCTGCTGCGGCGGGCCGCGCTCGGCGGAGCACTGCGCCATCCTCGAGACGCTGGAATCTGGCGCCCCGGCCCATCACGAGCATCACAGCCAAGACCAGCATGACCCGGTTCACGGCTGACATGGTATGCCTGACTGAGCGTGCCTGACTGAGCGTGCCTGGCTCAGTGTGACTGACTCGGCGCGCCCGATGCATTGCTCCGGCGGCGATTTGGTGACAAAATCGCCGCGTTTTTAACCGGTGCCAGTGCATCCGGTTGCCGGGCGCTCAGCTGAACAGGCGCCCGCAGCGAAAACCACCATCCAGACACAAGAGTCAGTACACCAAGAGAAAAGAAGAGGAGCCATCATGGCCAAAATTCGGGTCGACCAACCCACCCTCCCCCGTGAGGAAAATGCGCAAGGGGGCAACTATGCCCATCAGCGCGGCGAAATAAAGGATAACCATCTGCACGCCCTGCTCTCCGATCCCCTGTTTCGCAGCCGGGTCGAACGCAACAAGAAGGGCAAAGGGAGTTACCAGCGCAAGGCCAAATTCGGCAAGCGGTGGGAGCCCGGCCAACAGCAGATGATCCGCGTCTGCTGCTGAGCGGGTTTCTACCGACCATAAACAATCAGGGCGCCATTGGCGCCCTGATTGTTATCTCGAAACACGGTTCGCCAAAACTGCCTCACGACCTGTTGCGAGAAGCTGTCAGCGAGGTGAAGAGCAGCGCAGGAACCGGAGCGTATAGATATACGTGAGGCTTCCGAGCAGCGCATGAACCTTGATCACGGCTTCGCAGCCAGATCGTGAGCCAGTTTTCACTCATCCATAAACAGTTCGAGCAATACGTTCAGATAACGATGACCGAGAGAAGTGAGCTGCCAGCTCTCTCCCAGATCCTCGATAAGCTCCTTGCTCTGTGCGATGGCGAGCACCGTCTCCACCCGTTCCAGCGGCAAGCCGGTATAGGCCTCGAACTCCGCCTTGGGGGCAGGTTCAAACAGGCGGAAGCGGTTCATAAAGTATTCGAGCGGCAGATCGTCTGCCGTCACCTGCCACTGCTCGTCCAGATAGGGGCGGCTCTTGTCCAGATACCCTTTCGGATGCTTCACCTTGGCGGTGCGCAGGATCTGTTGATTAGCGAGATAGGTCACCTTGCCGTGGGCGCCACAGCCGATCCCCAGATAGTCACCAAAGCGCCAGTAGTTGAGGTTGTGATGGCACTGATAACCCTCTTTGGCATAAGCCGAGATCTCGTACTGGCGATAACCGCTGGCGGTGAGCATGGCGTGGCCCTGCTCGTAGATATCCCACAGGGTGTCATCTTCCGGTAGCCGCGGCGGCTTGGAGGCAAAGGCCGTGTTCGGCTCTATGGTGAGCTGATACCAGGAGAGGTGCGGTGGGGCGCAGTCGATAGCCTGTTGCAGGTCATAAAGGGCGTCATCCAGACTCTGATCCGGCAGACCGTGCATCAGATCCAGATTGAAGGTAGGCAACTTGATGGCGTGGGCCAGTTCGGCGGCCTTGCGCGCCTCTTCCGGGCCGTGAATGCGGCCGAGGCGGGTCAGCTTCTCCTGCTGGAAGCTCTGCACACCGATGGAGATGCGGTTGATACCGGCGCGCTGGAAACCGGCGAACTTGTCCGCCTCCACCGTGCCCGGGTTGGCCTCCATGGTGATCTCGCAATCGGCGGAGAACGGAATGCGGGCCCGCACCCCGTCCAGCAAGGTTTGCATCGCCTCCACCGTCAGCAGGCTGGGGGTGCCGCCGCCAATAAAGATCGAGGAGAGCGGCCGCCCCTGCGCCCACTTCAGATCCTGATCCAGATCCTCCAGCAGGGCGGCGACATATTCGAGGTGAGGCAACTCCCCCTTCTGGGCATGGGAGTTGAAGTCACAGTAGGGGCACTTCTGGACGCACCAGGGCACATGAATATAGAGAGAGAGCGGCGGCAGTTGCAGCATGGGGCTTCCAATAAAACGGGGGCTCAAGGCCCCCATTGTAGATGACTATGTGTAATTGACCGTGTGTAACCAACAAGGTGGCGAAGTGACTCAGTGCGCCGCAGCCAGCGCCGCTTTGAGCTTGGCCAGCGCCTGACCGCGATGGCTGAGCTGGTTCTTCAGCTCGGCGGGCATCTGGGCGGCGGTGCAGTCGTGATCCGGCACGAAGAAGACGGGGTCATAGCCAAAGCCATGTTGACCGCGAGGCTCGTCGATGATCATCCCTTCCCAGCTCGCCTGACAGATGATGGGGGTGGGATCGTCGGCGTGACGCATATAGACCAGCACACACCAGAAGCGGGCGCTCTTGAGGTACTCGGGGGCACCTTGCAGCTCGCCGAGCAGCTTCTCGATGTTGGCCTTGTCACCGGCACCCACACCGGCAAAACGGGCGGAGTAGACGCCGGGGCGCCCTTGCAACAGATCGACTTCCAGACCGGAGTCATCGGCCACGGCGGGCAGACCGGTAATGCGGGCAGCGTGGCGGGCCTTGATGATGGCATTCTCGACGAAGGTGGTGCCGGTCTCATCGGCATCGGAGACCGCAAACTCGCTCTGTGGGATCACCTGGATCTTCATATCGGCCAGCATGGCGGCCAATTCCTTCACCTTTTTCTGGTTACCTGTTGCCAGGACAAGCTTGTTCATCGAGCACCTCCGCAAAAATAATCTGCGCATTCTATGCGGCGCAAGCGTTTAGTAAAAGCGCCAATTACACCCGCTGTGATGGGGTTACGGGGGATTTGCCGCCATCGAATAACCAGCTTTTTAATACATGTTTCCATAATGGAATAACCAAAGTGATTAAATACCATTTCTATTCATTACTGTGAGTCAGTAGACTCGCGCCCCAATTCAATAACCTGGCTGACTAAAGAGGTGACAGATGCCATTGATACTTTTACTCGTACTACTGGTGCTGTTCAGTCCGCTGGCTATCGACATCTACCTGCCCGCCATTCCGCAGATGGCCGAGCAGCTGGGCGCCGAAGTGACACTGATGCAGGGCACCATCACCTGGTTCCTGTTCAGCATGGGGCTGGGGCAACTGCTTGTTGGCCCGCTGGCCGATCGCTACGGTCGCAAGCCCATCGCTCTGGGCGGCGTGCTGCTCTATGGCCTGAGCGCGCTGGGAGCCGGCTTTGCCGCCAGCCTCGGCGAATTGATGCTGGCGCGAGTGCTGCAGGGCTTTGGCGCCTGCGCCACCTCGGTCGCCGCCTTCTCGGTAGTGCGTGACAGCTATGGCCCGAAAAAGAGCGGCCAGATGATCTCCTATCTCAATGGCGCCATCTGCTTTATTCCAGCGCTGGCGCCCCTGCTCGGTGGCTGGCTCACCGCCAAGGCGGGCTGGTCCGCCAACTTCTGGTTTATGGCTGGCTATGCGCTCATCGTCGGCAGCTGGCTGATGTGGCGGATGCCGGAGACCCGCCCGGAGGAGACCCGCAGCGAAGGGGCCCTCATCAGCTGGTCCCGTTACAGCCCGGTGCTGCGCTCCCCCAGCTTCCTGTTCAATGCGTCCCTGTGCATGCTGGCGATGGCGGTGATCCTCGCCTATGTCACCGCCGCACCGGTGCAGCTGATGGTCAAACTGGGGCTGGATATGAGCGGCTTTAGCTACTGGTTTACCGCCAACGCTGCGCTCAACATTCTGGCATGCTTCATGGCGCCGCGCTTTATTGCCAAGGTGGGGCCAAGACGCACCCTGCGCATCGGCCTGCTGGTGTTGATGCTCTCCGCCATCAGCCTGACTCTGGCCATGCACATCGAGCATCCGCTGGCGATGATGGGGCCAGTATTCCTCTCCAGCATCGGCTTTGCCATGATCCTGGGCGCTGCCGCCGGCATGGCGCTGGCACCGTTCGGCCACTGCGCCGGTACGGCCGCCGCCCTGCTCGGCCTGTTCCAGATGAGCGGATCCGGCGCCTTGGTTGGCCTGACCGGCGCCCTGATGCACGACCCGCTCAGCCAGCTGGCGCTGCATATGTGGCTGCTGCTGCCGCCCTTGGTGATGCTGATGACGCGCCGCGGACGCCGCTTGTGTTTGCAATAAATCCTGTGCTCTGATGGGCACATTCAGGGGGCCATCGGCCCCCTTCTCGTTTGTATCGCCTTTACAGCATATGGCCATCCGGCAGAGAGCCCGCGATGGCAACCCCACTCACTCGATGTCAGCGGAGAACTCCCGATGAGCCACACTCTCAACGCAGCCCTGGTCGGCTATGGCTTTGCAGGCAAGACCTTCCACGCCCCCTTCCTCTCCACCACGCCGGGCTTGTCCCTGAGTTGGGTGGTGAGCCGCGATGCCGCCAAGGTGCAGGCCGATCTGCCCGGCTGCCGGGTCGGTTCACTGGAGGAGGTGCTGAGGGATGAGACCGTTGATCTGGTGGTGATCGCCACCCCCAACGACACCCACGCTCCTCTGGCCCGCCAGGCGCTGCTGGCAGGCAAACATGTGGTGATCGACAAGCCCTTTGCACTGGATCTGGCCGAAGCGCAAGCACTGGTCGAACTGGCCGAAAAACAGCAGCGACTGCTCAGCATCTTCCACAACCGGCGCTGGGACGGGGATTTCCTTACCGTGCGCCGTTTGATTGCCGAGGGGACGCTGGGACAGATCGCCCAGTTCGAATCGCACTTCGATCGCTATCGCCCCGAGGTGCGCCAGCGCTGGCGCGAAGCGGGTGGCCCGGGTTCCGGCCTCTGGTTCGATCTCGGCCCCCATGTACTGGATCAGGCGCTGCAGCTATTCGGCCAGCCGGACTGGCTGCAGGCCGATCTGGCAGAGCAGCGCCCTGGCGCACTGGCGGACGACTACTTCCATGTGGTGCTGGGTTACGGTGCTCTGCGGGTTATTCTGCATGGCAGCTGTCTGGTCTCGGTCACCATGCCGCGCTTTGTCATTCACGGCAGCCAGGGTTCGTTCGTGAAATTCGGTATGGATGTGCAGGAAGATCAGCTCAAGCTGGGCAAGCGGCCACCGGCGGCGGATTGGGGCATGGATAGCGAACCCGGTCAGCTCAGCCGCATTGTCGACGGTCAGTTACAGCAGCAGAGCTTGGTGGGTGAGGCGGGGGATTATGGCGCCTACTATCGCGGTGTCTGCGCCGCCATCAAGGGCGAAGGGAGCAACCCGGTGCCAGCAAGTGAAGCGCTGGCGGTGATGGCGCTGCTGGATCTGGCCCGTCAGAGCCACCTTGAGGGAAAACGGCTGCCCTGTCAGAAGCTGTCTGACTAAGGTGCGGGTCATCGGCCGCGCTTGAGCAACCTTGACCTTGTTAAACCGCCACAAGATGGCAGCAAAGCGGTGTTTTATTGTGCAATCAGCAGTATTTAACGGCATCTTGTATTGATATCAGTCGTTGCAGTGGAGCTTTTTATCAACGGCACGAAAAAATGTCATTGTGATATCCGTTTTCATCGGTAACTAATGGGGCTATATTGCGCCCGCCTGCTGCCTCCCGGCTTCTTGTTTCAATACCGGGCAACGGTGGGCGCTGTGATGGTTGCACAGACCATCTCTCCATCTTTTTTTGAGGGAATGCACATGAACAAAGTACTGGTAGCCGGTGTCCTGGGTCTGATGTTGACTGCTTGCGGTCAGAAAGAAGAAAAAGCTGCCGCTCCTGCTGCTGCTCCGGCCGCCGAAGTTGCTGCCACTGTAGAAAAAGCCGCTAGCGAAGCCACCTCTACCGTAGAGAAGGCCACCTCCGAAGCGACTGCAACCGTAGAAAAAGCTGCTACCGAAGCCGCTACCAAGGTTGAAGCTGCAGTGAGCGATGCCAAGGCCAACTAAGCCTGCACCTCATTCGAAGACGGGTCCGAAGGCAACTTCGGGCCCGTTTTTTTATCTGTTGTTCAGGGCGCCGGATTAATCAGCGAGGTGAGGATGTGATCCTCCCAGCGGCCATTGATCATCAGATACGCCCGCGCGAATCCCTCCCGCTCGAAGCCAAGCCGCTCCAGCAAGGCGCCACTGCGCTGATTGGCAGGCATATAGCAAGCCATGATGCGATGCAGATCGTGCTCCCGAAACAGGTAGTCGATGGCGGCTGACAGCACCTCTCTCATCACCCCCTGCCCCTGATGCTGCTGGTCGATGGCATAGCCCAGATGACACGCCTTGAAGACACCCATCAGGATGTTGCTGAAGTTACAGGTGGCTATCACCCGCTCGCCAGCCGGATCGAGGGCCACCAGATTGACGCCGGTGCCGTTGAAGAACTGGCTGTAGCTGTCCTGCAGCCGGGCATGCCAGTAAGAGAGGGTGTAAAAGTGCTCGTCCCGAAGCGGCTCCCAGGGGGTGAGATGGTCACAGTTGCGCCGGTAGAAGTCGAGCATCATGGGGGCCTGATCCGGCGACAGTATGGTCAGGTGGGTGCGGGCCGTCTTGATATGTGGCAGCGCCATCAGGACTCCCTCTGCATTAACCACTCATCGCGCAGCAAGCTGTAGTGGGCATGGTCCACAATCCGGTTGCCCAGCCGCTCTGCGCGCCGGGTCACCCCCTCCAGCTGCATCCCGAGCCGTTCACAGACGGCTCTGCTGGGCTCGTTATCGGTGGCGGCGCTGATCTCCACCTTCTCCATCCCCATCTCCTCGAAGGCGTGGTGGATCAGGGCCTGACAGGCCCGGGTGATGATACCGTTGCCCTGCCAGCGCTCCGCCAGCCAGTAACCGATAACCACCTTGCCAAGGTCATGATCGATGCTGTTGTAACCTATGACCCCCACCACCTCCCCCTGATACTCGATGGCGGTGGTGAGCCCCTCGCCCCGGGCGAACTTCTCGATGGCACTGCGAATGAAGAGGGCGCTGTCGACAGGGCGCTGGATCAGTGGCGGCCAGGGTAGCCACTGGGAGAGGTACTCCCGGTTGTCATTGCAGAGGGCAAACAGTTCGCTCGCCATATCGGGCTGCAAGAAGAGCAGCGCAAGCTCGTCGTCCAACTGCCATGAAAACATGGGATTCTCCTTTCAAATCAGTGATCAAATCGCGAATCAGCACCCAATGTAGCCAATCGCCACTGGCCGCGCCAGCCACTTTTACGGCCCTCCTCCGGCAGGCTTCGCAGAGGGTCACAGCGTGCGTTTTCTCCTCCCTCAAAAGAGGAGGGTGGGTGTCTGAAACCGGATAATGCTCTCCACATGGCGCCGACGAATGCCCCCAAACGGCACTTTGGCAGATCCTGCTACCCCTTTGTGCTGCGCTGTCACTTTTGACAGGGGGCACTTTCCCCCACCGGCACTAGCTTCAAAACGCCCGACCTTCGGTCGGTTTATCAACCTCATCGATTTAAGGAAAGAAGAGATGAATAAAATTTATCTGGCCGTTGCGCTGGCCTGCTGGGGAAGCGCC
Organism: Aeromonas sp. HMWF015; assembly: GCF_963878965.1. Taxonomy (NCBI): domain Bacteria; kingdom Pseudomonadati; phylum Pseudomonadota; class Gammaproteobacteria; order Aeromonadales; family Aeromonadaceae; genus Aeromonas; species Aeromonas sp. HMWF015. The sequence goes on from NZ_CAWNZT010000355.1 coordinate 7,805, forward strand.
GCACTGGCGGCGCAAGAGGTAGAGATCAACGTAACGGCAAACGGCATCCGGGCCATGACAGGCCTCAGTGCCGCGAGTGGTACCTTGCAGCTGGAAGATAGCGAGTTTCGTCAGGTACGGGTGGTCAAGCTGCCCAACGGCCAGCAGCGGATCCGCTACGAGCAGGTCTGGAACGGCATCCCGGTAATGGGTCAGGTGGTGGTAGCTGACAAGAGCCTGAACGGCCAGCTGCAACAGGCCAGCGGGCGCATGCTGCGCCAGATCGATCAGGATGTGGCAAGCCCGGTCGCCACCCTCTCGCCACAGGATGCCGCCAGCAAGGCCAAGGCGGGCAGCAAGGGGAGCAACGAGCAGGTCAAACTCTACGTGATGCAGGACGAGAACGGGCTGGCCCGGCTGGTTTATCAGGTCTCCTTCATCGCCGAAGGTGACAAGCCAAGCCGCCCCTTCGTCATTCTTGATGCCCAAAGCGGTGAGGAGCTCAAACGCTGGGAGGGGATCAACCACAAGGATGCCACTGGCCCGGGGGGCAACATCAAGACCGGCAAATACTTTTACGGCACCGACTTTGGCCCGCTCATCGTGGATGACAACTGCCGGATGACCAGCCCCAACGTCGATACCATCAACCTCAACCACGCCACCTCCGGCGGCGCCATCCACCAGTTCACCTGCCCGGAGAACCGAGTCAAGGAGATCAACGGCGCCTACTCGCCCCTCAACGACGCCCACTACTTCGGCAACGTGGTGTTCGACATGTACCGCAACTGGTACAACACGGCGCCCCTCACCTTCAAACTGAAGATGCGGGTTCACTACAGCAAGAATTACGAGAACGCCTTCTGGGATGGCAGCCAGATGACCTTCGGTGACGGCGCCACCACCTTCCACCCACTGGTGAGCCTTGATGTGGCGGCCCACGAGGTGAGCCACGGCTTTACCGAGCAGAACTCCGGGCTGATCTATTCAGGACAATCCGGCGGCATCAACGAGGCCTTCTCCGATATGGCGGGGGAAGCGGCCGAGTTCTACATGAAGGGGAGCAACGACTGGCTGGTCGGCGCCCAGATCTTCAAGGGCAACGGCTCCCTGCGCTACTTCGAGGATCCGACCCGGGATGGCAGATCCATCGGCCATGCCGCGGATTATCAGGAGGGGATGGATGTACACCACAGCTCCGGGGTCTATAACCGCGCCTTCTACCTGCTCGCCACAAGCAGCGGCTGGAACACCCGCAAGGCATTTGAAGTGTTCTTGCTGGCCAACCGCCTCTACTGGGGCGCCAACACCAACTACCAGCAAGGGGCCTGCGGCGTCAGCCGGGCGACCGCCGATCTGGGTTACAGTCAGGCGGATGTGGCACGGGCCTTCCAGACCGTCGGGGTCGATGCCAGCTGCGGTAGCACGCCGCCACCAAGCGACAACGTGCTGCAAAACGGCGTGCCGGTGAGCAACCTCGCCGCCAGCAAGGGTGGCAAGCTCAACTACACCCTGAACGTACCGGCGGGCACCAGGTCGCTGCAGATCAGCAGCAGTGGCGGTACCGGTGATGCCGACCTCTACGTCCGCTTTGGCAGCGCCCCCACCAGCAGCAGTTACGACTGCCGTCCCTACAAGGGGGGCAATAACGAAAGCTGCTCGTTCACCAATCCCAAGGTGGGCACCTGGCATGTGCAGCTGTCAGGGTTTTCCGCGTTCAGTGGCGTGACCCTCAAGGCCAGCTACTGATCCACCCGATGCGGGCCTTGTCCCGCATCGCTCTACTCATTGCGCCACCGTTTCGCCAGCGTGCGGGCGGTGGCCAACACGGTTTCCCGGGCCGGATTGGGCCGCTTGCCACCTCGCCACGCCATCATCACATCCCAATGCTCTTGCGGCAGATTGCGCACATCGAGCCTGACCAGCCGCCCCACCTCCAGATCCCGCTTGATGGCCAGCTCCGGCATCAGGGTGATAAACCCGTGTTCCAGCGCCAGATCCCGCGCCGCACTGGCGGGCTGCACCGCATGCAGGGGGCTGGCGGCCCGCCGCAGCCGCCGCAACTGCTGGATAAAGACGTCACACCCCGGCCCCCACACCTGGGGCGCCAGCCGCTGGTCGGCAATATCCTCCAGCGTGAGGCCGTGACAACCGGCCAGCGGATGCAATGGCGAGGCGATAGCGATAATGGGGGAGCAGCAGAGCAGCTCCATCTGCAGGCCCGCAACTGGCGGACGCTTGAGTACAAAGCCGATATCGGCCTCGCCGGTCAGCAGCGACTGCATGATCTCGCCGGAGTGATCCGTGGTACAGCGGATTTCGAACGGCTCATCCACCAGCTCCATCAATAGCGAGCCAAACACCACCGAAGTAAGAGATGGCAGGCTGGAGAGACGGATACAAGGCAGCGCTGGCGCCCCCTGCAGTGCCAGTCGTCCTTCGCTCAGGATCGCCAGCGCCGAGCGGGCCGATGGCAGAAACTCCTCGCAGGCACGGGTCGGCGTTACGCCACGCCGATGGCGCTGAAACAGTGGCGTCCCGAGGCTCTCCTCCAGCTGGGCAATCCGCTGGCTCACCAGCGGCTGTGACCAGCCACGAATGGCCGCCGCCTGACTGAAGCTGCCCAGCTCGGCCACATCCAGCAGCAGTTGTAGATCGTCCAGATCCATAGACATAAATAATCCTGATATGAAATATAGGTAGTTGTCGTCTACCACTATATCTAAACCCTCTCCAGAATGAAGGTATCTGTGAATGAGAGGGCGTTATGGTCGATAGGGCGAGGTTTTGGGGACGCTGGTTTCTGGCACTGGATACTACACTGGTGATCCTGGGTTTCTTTGTAGTGATGCCGATGATCAGCCTGCGCTTCGTCGATCAACTCGGCTGGGCGGCCGGTCTGGTGGGGCTGGCCCTCGGCCTGCGCCAGCTGACTCAGCAGGGGCTGGGGATCTTCGGCGGCTCGCTGGCCGACCGTTTCGGCGCCCGCCCGCTCATCGTCACCGGCATGTTGCTGCGCGCCGTCGGCTTTGCCACCCTGGCTTGGGCCGACAGCGGCGCCATGCTGATCTTCTCCTGCTTCCTCTCCGGACTGGGCGGTTGCCTGTTCGACCCGCCACGGGCGGCACTGGTGATCAAATTTACCCGTCCCCATGAGCGGGGCCGCTTTATCTCCCTGCTGATGATGCTGGAGAGCGCAGGGGCCGTCACCGGTGCCCTGCTCGGCAGCTGGCTGCTGCGCTTTGACTTCACCTACGTCTGCCTGCTGGGGGCCGGGCTCTTCACCCTGGCGGCCCTGTGCAACTGGACCCTGCTGCCCGCCTACCGCCTCTCGGTCAAACCGACCCCGATGCGGGAAGGGTTGGGACAGGTGCTGGCGGATCGCGCCTTCTGCCGACTGGTACTGATCCTGAGCGGCTACTACATGCTGTGGGTACAGGTGATGCTTATTTTCCCCATTCTGGTCAAGCAGCTCTCCGGCACCACCACGGCGGTGGGCTGGATGTACAGCCTGGAAACGGCGCTGTCGCTGGCGCTGCTCTACCCTATCGCCCGCTTTAGCGAACGGCGCTATCGGCTGGAGAGCCGGCTGATGGCGGGTATCCTGCTGATGACGGTGGGGATCGGGCTGGTCGCCTTCGTCAGCACCCTCTCCGGCATCTTCGTACTGCTGGCCTGCTTCTATCTGGGGATCATCATCTGTGAACCGGCCCGGGAGACCCTGATGACCCGGCTTGCCAACCCCACAGCCCGCGGCAGCTACATGGGCTTCAGCCGCCTCGGACTGGCGCTGGGGGGCATGACCGGCTATGTGGGCGGCGGCTCCCTCTATGACTTCTCGCTGCAACAGGGACAACCGGCCCTTCCCTGGCTGGTGCTGGGCACCATAGGCGTCGCCACCATGTTGCTGCTGGCCCGCTGCTTCTCCCGCCGCCCGGAGCTGGCCATCAGAGCAGCCGCCTGACGACCGCCCCACCTGCGGCAGCCCAATCAACGGGGCTGCCGCTCACCTCATATTCTGCAAGTCATCACAGCAAAAGGTTGCGAATTACAACCTTTACGTTATTTTAGTTGTCATGCACAACTAAAAAGGAAACCACGATATGGATCCCCGTCCCCTGCGCGCCCTGTCGCGCGATCTGGTTCGCGAACTCGGCATGCTCTCCCAGCAGTGCGGCAATCTGGCCCTCACCCCCATCGAGGCTCACCTGCTGATCGAGCTGGAAAACGCCCCGGCCACCAATCAGCAGCTGGCAGAAAAACTGCACATCGACAAATCCAACGCCAGCCGTCCGCTGGCACGCCTCGCCGAGCGGGAGCTCATCAGCTGGCACCCGCACCCCTCCGACGGCCGCAGCAAGGAGGCCCGCCTCACCGTCAACGGTCAGGGGATGCTGCTGGAGTTGCACCGGGAGATGGACGGGGCGATGGAAGAGATGCTGGCGCAGTTGAGCCTGCCCGAGCGGGAGCAGCTGTGGCAAGGGCTGCGGCTCTATCGCAGCGCCCTCTCCCGCGCCCGTCGCCAGCGGGGCTACCAGATCCGCCCCATCACGGCGGCGGACAATGCCCAGATCGCCTTGGTGATCCGCGCCGTCTCGGCCGAATATGGCCTCACTGCCGACAAGGGGTATGGGGTCTCGGATCCCAATCTCGACACCCTCTCCCAGAGCTATCAGGGGGAGAAGAGTCGCTACTGGGTCATCGAAGGGCCTGACGGTTCCATCCTCGGCGGTGGTGGTATCGCGCCATTGGCAGGAGAAGAGAGAGTCTGCGAGCTGCAGAAGATGTACTTTATGCCCGCCCTGCGCGGACTGGGCCTTGGCAAGCGGCTGGTATTGCAGGCACTGGACGAGGCGCGCGCGCTTGGTTATCAGCGTTGCTATCTGGAAACGACCGAGGTCTTGCGCGAAGCCACCAGCCTCTATGAATCACTGGGCTTTGAACACCTGCCCGGCCCCCTTGGCTGCACCGGCCACGGGGATTGCGAGATCTGCATGGTGTTAGACCTAGCGCTCTAAAGTGATAGCGGCAAGCAGGAGTCTCCCCTGCTTGCCGCTTCGTTTACTGCGGCAGCGCCACTACCCGGAATCGCTCCAGCACCAGCGTGGCGTGCTCATCAAATTCTCTCCCTTCCGCCTTCATCTCGCGTTCGAAAAAGGCCTTGTGCGCCTCGCGCCACCAAGCCTGAGAGCCATCGCCCTCCCCCTCCTCGGCGGCAAACGCAGCATCAACCTCATCGAATGGGCACAAGGTGACCGAGACTATTTCAACCAGCGCCTTGGGCAGACCACTCCAGTCGGTTACCACCAGTAGGTCCCCCTGTTCCGGCATCCGTTCGCCCTTCTCCAGGTACCAGTAAGCGAGGCTACAGGTCGCTCGCTTGCGTCCTGCCACCACCAACGAAGCACAGAGGTTGGCATTGTGTTCATCAGCACAGAAGTAGTCCGCTGATACATGACGAGCCCGTGCAGCCACGGGCAGGGATAAGAGATAACTCTCAGCCAGAGCCGAGCAGGCACGGGCAGGGATAAGAGATAACTCTCAGCCAGAGCCGAGCAGGCAGGATTCATCGATTCAAGCATCACCTCTCCTTGATGCATAAAAAAATCCCGCCATCTGGCGGGATTTGGTAAGCAGTATCAGTGCTCGCGAGTCTGGCGGAACTCCACATCGGGGTGACGCTCCTGGGCCAGGCGCAGGTTGACCATGGTCGGTGCGATATAGGTGAGGTTGTCACCGCCATCGAGGGCCAGGTTGACCTCGTTCTTGCGCTTGAACTCTTCGAACTTCTTGACGTCAGTCCCTTCCACCCAGCGGGCGGTGGAGACGTTGACCGCCTCGTAGATGGCCTCGACGTTGTACTCGCTCTTCAGACGGGACACCACCACGTCAAACTGCAGCACACCGACCGCACCAACGATGAGATCGTTGCTGATCAGTGGGCGGAACACCTGCACAGCGCCCTCTTCGGAGAGCTGGACCAGCCCCTTGAGCAGCTGCTTCTGCTTGAGCGGATCGCGCAGGCGGATGCGGCGGAACAGTTCCGGCGCAAAGTTCGGGATACCGGTGAACTTGAGATCTTCACCCTGGGTGAAGGTGTCGCCGATCTGGATGGTACCGTGGTTGTGCAGGCCGATGATGTCACCGGCGAAGGCGTCTTCCGCCTGCTCACGGTCACCGGCCATAAAGGTTACGGCGTCGGAGATGTTCACATCCTTGCCGATGCGCACATGGCGCATCTTCATGCCCTTGCTGTAAGTGCCTGACACGATACGCATAAAAGCGATACGGTCACGGTGTTTCGGATCCATGTTTGCCTGGATCTTGAACACGAAGCCGGAGAACTTCTCCTCGGTCGCCACCACTTCGCGGCTCTCGGCCTTGCGCGGCATGGGAGACGGCGCCCAGTCGGTCAGGCCATCCAGCATGTGGTCGACACCGAAGTTACCCAGTGCAGTACCGAAGAAGACCGGGGTCATCTCGCCAGCGATAAAGGCATCGTGATCGAACTCGGGAGAGGCGCCCTGCACCAGCTCCAGCTCATCGCGCAGTTGCTGGGCCAGATCTTCGCCGACGGCGGCATCCAGATCCGGGTTGTTCAGCCCCTTGACCACCCGCTTCTCCTGGATGGTGTGGCCCTGACCGCTCTGATAGAGATAGGTCTCATCCTTGTAGAGGTGATAGACACCCTTGAAAGATTTGCCACAGCCGATCGGCCAGGTGATCGGGGCGCACATGATCTTCAGCTCGCGCTCCACCTCGTCCATCACTTCCATCGGATCGCGCACTTCGCGGTCCAGCTTGTTCATGAAGGTGAGGATGGGAGTGTCACGCAGACGGGTGACTTCCATCAGCTTGCGGGTCCGGTCTTCAACACCCTTGGCGGCGTCAATGACCATCAGGCAGCAGTCGACCGCCGTCAGGGTACGGTAGGTATCTTCGGAGAAGTCCTCGTGACCCGGGGTGTCGAGCAGGTTGACCAGACAGTCGGCATAGGGGAACTGCATCACCGAGGTAGTAATGGAGATACCACGCTGCTTCTCCATCTCCATCCAGTCGGATTTGGCATGCTGGCCCGAGCCACGGCCCTTGACGGTACCGGCGCGCTGAATGGCCTGTCCGAACAGCAGGACTTTTTCAGTGATGGTGGTTTTACCCGCATCCGGGTGCGAAATGATCGCAAAAGTGCGTCTCTTGGAGACTTCACTCAGAAATTCAGCTGACATAATTCAACGTTCTTCTATTGAGCGGTGGCATCAGCCACCGTGGGAATAAATCCGGAATGCCGCTCACGGCACATGTATACGCAACGAAAGCCACGCCAGCTGGCGTGTTGCCAACCTGGTGGAGAGAGGGAGGAGGGTTGCGTTACATGGGTCTTCTCGCCTGAGTCAAAGCAAAATTGCGCGACATTATACCCGCGCGAGTGAAAAATACCCAGCCTGACAAGAGATGATAATTTGGCCGCTCAGCCGTTACACAGGTTCCAACTGAACAGAAAATCAAACACTCCGAATCGGATGGCAGCATCCGGATCACGTGGACTTGGCCCCCTCCCCATGCCAGCAACAACCACTCTTGATAAATTTTCATACTTGGACTTTCCCTATCCAGCTACAAATATGTAAATCGTATCTACATAATGGAGAGGTCATTACATGAAACATTCCACCCTGCACAATCAACAGATCGTCATTATCGGTGGTACCTCGGGTCTTGGCCTGGCCACCGCCCAACAAGCGATCGAGCAAGGCGCCAAGGTCATTATCGGCGGTTCCAGCCGTGAGCAGCTTGCCACTGCACTGGCTGAACTGGGCCCAAATGCCAGTGGCCATCAACTGGATATTCTCGACGTCGACTCCGTCAATCACTTTTTCAACCAGCTGGATTCGCTGGATCATCTCGTCATCACCGCCGCCGTCATGCGACCAGGCAGCTTTCTCACCGCTGCCATCGAGGATTTGAAAATCAACATGGACAGCCGCTTCTGGGGAAGTGTTCATGCGATCCGCGCCGCAGCACCCAAACTGTCCGAACGCGGCTCCATCGTGCTCACGTCCGGGATGGTGACGCGCCGCCCACAACTAGGTAAGGCACTCCCTGCCGTTGCAGCTGGCGCGGTTGAAACATTGGCTCACAGTCTGGTTACCGAGCTGACCCCCCGTCGGATCAACGTCATCAACCCGGGCCCCATGCGCACTCCCATGCTGCTTAAAGCACTGGGTAATGACCCACAAAAAGTGGCCGCAGTGGCGCAAAGCCTGCCGTTGAAGCGCTTGGGAGAGGGAGAGGATTATGCGCAGGCCGCACTGTTCCTGATGAGCAATAACAACATGAATGGTGAAGTGCTTCATCTCAATGGTGGCAGCGCCTGGGCATAACGCCCTTCTGACGCTCTTCTGCGCTCGCGCTTGCCAATCTGTCATCGCAGGCAAGAACGAGCGCAGGGGACGAGTCCCATCGCCGTATCAGAGTGCTCCCCAATGGCGATGACACCCTGGTGAATGACAATACCCAGCCCGTCAGTTATCTGTTTCCACCCGGTTGCGCCCCGCCTCTTTCGCACGATACAGCGCATTGTCGGCACGCTGGATCAAGGCCGCCAGATCCTGATCATCGTCTCGCAGAGAGGCACATCCGATACTGATGGTTACCGGGTACGACATGCCGGGCAGCGCCCGGTTGGCGACCGAGTGACGGATCCGCTCAGCCACCCGGCACGCCTCTTCAAGGCTGGTATCCGGCAGCAGGATCAAGAACTCCTCTCCGCCGGTACGCCCCAACTGATCCTGGTGCCGCAGCTGTCGATCTGCCGCCCGAGAGACCCATTGCAGCACCCTGTCTCCTTGATGATGGCCCAGGGTATCGTTGATCCGCTTGAAGTGATCGATATCGAACACCAGCAGACAAAATGGCGAGCCCTGCCTGCGAGCCTGCGCCAACATATCGCTGCCCTGCCGCAGCACCCGACGGCGGTTGTTGATGCCGGTCAGCTCATCGGTAAAGGCCAGACGACGCATCCGACGGTTGCGATCAAGCAGCCACCCCATCGTCAGCAGCGCCAGTACCCCGCAGAGCACCATCACCACCAGCAGCCAGAACCGACGCTCTTTGGCCAGAGCCAGCTCCTGTTGCTGCAATAGCTGCTCAACCCGCAGTTGTTTGTTTTCACCCTCCTGACGAGCCAGCTCAAACTGACTACGAACCCATTCGGTGCTCTGCTCCTGCATTTCCTGCTCAAAGGCGCGCTTCAGTTCTACATAACGATGCAATTGCGCCAACGCATCAGCGGTTTTTCCAAGCCCCTCAAACGCCTGACTGCGCAGCCATGTCAACTTGATAAGAAAGCGCTGGTTATCTTCACGCACCAGGGTCGGTTCAGCCATAGCAAGATGCTCAAGCGCATGACCATACTTTCCTGTCATGCTCTCTCCCTGCGCCATCAGTAAGTGCCAATAACTGTTAAATAAAGGATCAATCTCTGATTGAAACACAATGCCAGCTTGCTCAAGCTGAACCATGGCCTCCTGATAGTTGTCCAGTCCCAGCAAAGCTTCGGCCCTATCCAGCTGCAATAATCCTTTTTCGACAGGAGTTAATTCATTGTGTTGCGCCGCCGCGTTATCCAGCTCGTCGATGGCCTCTTGATACTGCCCCATGCTATTGGCCACCATCGCTTTCTGCCGATAAAACTCGTAAAAAATATCAGGA
>NZ_CAWNZT010000355.1:17504-32342 GCF_963878965.1 Aeromonas sp. HMWF015
CCAGCCCGGAAGATCAAGAGCATCATAGATATGCAAAGCGTTCATCAGGTCTCTGAGTCCCTTGGCGGGGTGGCCCTGAAAGGAAAAGAGGGAACCTCGATAGGAGAGAGCACTTGCCTGTTGCTTGAGGGAACCGATATCACGAGCCAACGTCAGTGCCAGATCATAATCCTGGCTAGCCTTATCGTTTTCTCCGAGCAGTTGGTGAAACCAGCCGCGGCACATGAAAAAATCACTGCGGGCAAATTGATCGCCTTGTGCAGTAGCACGCTGAAGCTGTTCGTCGGCATAAAACATAGCCTGACGATACTCCGCCGTCTCGGTTGCCGATTGCAGTCTGCAGGCCAAGCGAGTTATCCGCGTCTGTTGTGCCGATGTGTAAGCGGACAAATCCAGCTTCAATCGCTGAACTCGCAAGCCCAATTCGCGATCAGAGAGGTAAGTCTGCTCCAGCGTATTGAGCTCACTCTCCAACTGAAGGGGTGAAACCGGCTCAGCCATGGTGTTCAATGCCAACAGCAGTACACAACACGGATAAAACTTCACATTTTCCCTCCATCCTTCCGCATTGGCGCCAGAATAAACTACCAAAGCAACCATCAAGCACTATTCATAACTAAAAAATAGTTAATTGTGCTGAAAGCGCCGCAGCAGCCGGCCACGCAGGCCGCAATCGAGCAGCCAGCTGTTGTCAAAGACCCGCAACAGCGCCTGCTTGGCGTGGCGGGACATGGCGACAGCGTGAAAACGGGTCTGACGCTGGCGATAGCGGTTCATCTGATCGAGCAGGGGATGGGGCAGGCTCTGGGCGATAAAGTCGGAGATGACCAGCACATCCGCCTTGGCAAAGGCGGGATCATCGAGTTTGGCCAGCGCTTTTTCCAGGCAGGGCACCAGATCGGTACCGCCGTGAAAGCTCATGGAGAGGAAGCGCTCCGCCTTGTCCAGTCCGGTATCGGCGGTGATCTCGAGGGTCGCCACCTCGGTGGAGAAGAGCATCAGGTAGCAGCCGCGCTTCTCATCCATCGCCACCTTGAGCAACGCCAGAAAGAGTGCCTTGGCACACTCCTCGGGATATCCCCCCATGGAGCCCGAAGTATCGACGCAGACGATAAAGGGGCCTCGCTGCTGCAACTGCTGCCCCCCCTGCTCCGGAGTGCGCAGCATGATGCGCTGACGCGGCAAGGTGCCTCGCGACTGGTAGCTGAGCAGACGCCGCTCCAGATAGCGGCGATAGAACTCCAGCTCCAGCTCCGGCAGCCCCAGCATCACCGCCTCGCTTGGCAGTAGCCGCATCAGATCGTTCGCCTGATGAATGCCCACCAGATCGTCCGGCACATCGTCGCTGGGAGCGGGCTCCAGCTCCAGTACCTGAACCGGCGGCACAGGTTGCTCCTGCGCCCGCCGATCACGCTCGCTGCGCCCGAGCAGACCGGCAATCTCCGCCAGCAAGGGCTCGCGCTGCAACATGCGGGCATACTGCTTGACCAGCACCAGACTGCGCTTGTGCCAGTGCCCCTGTGCCAGATCCCACAGGCCACCAGCGGAGATTTTGTTGGGATCGAGGGCATCGGCCAGAGTGCGGCTCGCCAGCAGCTGATCTTCAATCTCCTGACGCTGCTTCTCCCGCTCCGCCTCGGCGATCTGCTGCTGTAACTGCAGCAGGCTACCCACCAGACTGGCGCACCACTTGTCGATAAAGAGCTGACGCAGCCCCTCGGTGGGGTGGGCCGTCAGCTGACGCACCAAGGATCGTGCCTCCCCAGCGAAGGGGCTGTACTGCTCCAGCGACTCCAGCAGGCCGGGCAGACGACCAATCAGCTCGGTCATCGGCAGTTGCCGGTGCGCCTGATAGAGCAGGTACTCCTGCTCCAGCGCCACCGGCACCGGCTTGTGACGGATCTCCTCACCAAGCTGCTCACCCCAACTCTGCAGGCGCTTTTTCAGCAGCTTGCCCTGTAGCGGGGAGCGTTTGATAAATTCGGAAATCTTGGGCGAGGCCGCCAGCAACGCCACCACCTCTCCCGCCAGCTCACCCTCTCCCATGAGAAGGCCCAGATCCAGCATGCCGATCTCAAGCATGAGCGCTCCTTACTCGTCCAGCCTTGGCAACCGCTCGCGCCACTGGGTCAGCTCGTTGCGCAGCAGTTCGAGATCCCGGTTCAGCACAAAGAAGCTGTCTTCCACCTGCTGCAGCCAGCGCTGGGCGATAAAGAGGTGTTGCTGGTGACGCTCGAACAGGCTGCGCTGCTGTTTGAGCTCCTGCATCACCTTGCCGACCTGAACCAGCTGCTCGTCGAGCGACTGCAACCAGGGCGCCAGCACCACCTCGGGGATGGCGTTGCGCTCCATCAAAACCAGCGGGATCTGCTGGCGCTGGATATCGAGCACCTGCAGCCGCAGCTCATCGTCCAGCACCAGCTCGTAATGCCCCTCTTTCGGGTTGCCGAACTCATAACCCACCAGCGCCTCACCGGTGGGGCGCCAGTGGGAGAGCAGGGTGCGATCGAACACCAGAGTGCGGGTGAGACGCTCGGGATCGCCGCCATCCAGCGGCGCCGGGGTGAGCAGATGGAAGTGCACCTGCTTGCCAAAGGGTCTGGCATTGGCAAGCGGGATCTCGATACCCCGGGCCCGTCGGCCAAACCACTGCTTGCGTTGCCGGGCCTTTGTGCAAAGGCGTTGGGCCACGCTCTGTTTCAGCTGTTTGAACTGATCCCGCAACGCCAGCAGCTGACGGGTCATCGCCAGTTGCTGGTAGCCGTAAAGGCGGGAGAATTCGGTCATCATCTCCAGCAGGGCGGTACGGGACTCCTCGTCGTGCCAGAGACAATCCTTGAACAGCAGCAGATCTACCGGTGCGACCTCATCGCGGCCATTGAAGAAGGCGCTCGCCTTGATAAGCCGTACCGCCTTCTTCCAGCGGCGATCCGACACATAGCAGCGATGGGCCAGCTGGCTGTCGAGCTGCTGGCGCAGCTGATAGATAAGCTCGAAACAGGCATCCGGCAGGCGCACCTGTTCAATCTGGCTCTGCCACTGCTCGTACTCATCCCCCCGGATCTGCAGGGATTCCGGCAGGTTCTGGTGGGCGTGGCCATCGCTGGCCAGCATGGATTGAAAGTTGGCTTTCTCCTGCACCCGGTCCATCCAGATCCGCACCAGCATCCGGTCGTAGAGCGCTTCCAGCCCGCTGTCCTGCGCCGGCAGCTCGTTGGACGCGGTCACCAGCAAGCGCATCGGGATGGGGTGCTGGCTGTCGCCGTTGCGAAACTGCCGCTCGTTGATGGCGGTGAGCAGGGTGTTGAGAATGGCAGGGCCCGCCTTCCAGATCTCGTCGAGAAACACCACCTCAGCCTCCGGCAGATAACCTGTGGTGAGGCGCAGATATTTGCCATCCTCTTTCAGCGCCTGAATGGAGAGGGGGCCAAACACCTCCTCCGGCGTACTGAAACGGGTCATCAGGTATTCAAAGTGGCGGGCGTCGTGAAAGGCCAGCTTGAGGCGGCGGGCGATCAGGCTCTTGGCAATACCGGGTGGCCCCAGCAAGAAGACACTCTCACCGCTGAGGGCAGCCAGCAGACCGAGGCGCAGGGCATCCTGCCGTTCGTAGAGCCCTTCACCGAGGGCGGCCAGCAGCCGGGGCAATCGCTCCTGGATGGGAATAAGACGCGCAGGATTCTGGGCTTGAGCTAAAGACGACATAGAGAGTGTTCCGAAGCTGGGATGATGTTAGCCCCAAGGCGCGATATCCATTTGTTCGACCCTGGGTTTTGTCTTGTTATGATGTTTATTCTGGTATCTCTTGCCGCACAATACCCGCTTCTGGCAGGAAAAAACGCAAAGGCAGTGCGATACCATATCGGCAGCGTGCTGCGCCCATGCATAGCCAGTGTCCTGATGGCACCATGCCCGCATGCGCCAGATGATGCGTTGCAAAGGGTGCAGCAAAAGCGGTTCGAGTGTACCCTGCGCAACACAATTTTCCCCAATGCAGATCAAGAGTGAGTCGCCCCAGATGCAAGATCCCGTTCGTCAGAGCATGCTAGCCCGCATGGGCATTCAAAGCTGGCAACTGCGTCGTCCGGCATTGCTGGGCGCAGCACCCGCTCCCGAGCTTGCGCAAGATGCCACACCGCCCGGCCAGACAGCACCGGCCACCCGCGCTCCGCTGCCCAGCGGCAAACTCTGGTTGCTGGCGCCTCAGCTGCCAGCCACCACGCTGTTGGCGGATATCTGCCAACTGCTCGGCATGCCCCCCGACGAGGTCACACTGCTCAGCGAGCTGCCATCTGCCGACCTGCAAACGGCGGACGCCTCCCCCCTGCTCTGGCTGACGGAGGCCAACCCCGAGCGGCCTGATGCGCTGATCTGCCCGCTCGCCCCCAGCGCCGCGCAAAAGCGCGCCCTGTGGCAACAGCTGCGCCAGCACCTTGCGGCCAACGCGGCGTGATCCTGCATCATGCCGCCAAGACCCACTGTGATGCTGCTCTTTTTACCTGATTTTACAAATGCCGCCTCTGCCAACCCCAGTGCCCAACACCTTGCCATCCGGAGCCCCCATGCCTGAGTTTCGTACCCTGCTCGAGAGCGATTTCGACCTTGTCTATCCCATTGAGCAAGCCGCTCACAAGGAGCCGTGGAGTGAGGCCAACCTGCTCTCCTGCTTCGGTCCTCGCTATCTCAACGGCTTGATGCTGGTCGACGGTCGCCCGGCGGGCTTCTATATCTCGGATCTGGTGGCCGGTGACAGCTCGCTGATGAACATCTGCGTGCATCCGGCGTTTCAGGGCAAGGGGTTGGGACGGGCGCTGTTGCAGGCCTATCTGGCGCGCAGCAAGCAAGCCGGGGCAGAGGCCTGGTTTCTCGAGGTGCGGGCCGGTAACCAGACCGCCATCAACCTCTACGAGAGCGCCGGTTTTGCCGAATATTGCCGCCGCGCCGACTACTACGGCACCGGCAACGACAGGGAAGATGCGGTGTTGATGTCGCGACTGTTCGATTTCGGCTGATCCAGCCTGTTCGTCGCGCCCAAGCCTTTTGTCCCCCCTCAATCAAGGGGGGCGTTGTCCAGCGCCAGATCCTGCAAGGCCAGGGTGGTATGCACCACCGCCTCGAATCCGGCCCCGGAGAGCGGCATATAGAAGCCACGCTGCCAGGTTTTTCCCGGCATCCAGATCTGGTCGATATCCACCACTATCTTGATGGGTCTGAGGGGCTGGCCCGGCTGCTGAATATAGATGCCGGGCGGCGTGGCGACTTTGGGAAAGCGGCGCAGGATCTGCTCGCTGCCATCCCCCTTGCCCGGGTTGAGCCGCACTTTCACCAACCGGGCAAGCGGGCCAGCCATCTCCTTGCTCTGCCAGAATTTCTTCTCCAGATCGCCGCAGCGGCGGCACTTGGGGGTCTCCAGCACATAGAGCAGCGGATAACCCAACGCCAGCGCCTGTTGCTGCGCCTGCTGATACCCCTCGGCCCCCTGATACCAGGGATTGGCGGGCCCCTGTGATGACGTTCCGGCAAAGAACCAAAACGCAGCGCCCCCCACCACCATCAGCCCGACCGCGGCCAACGCCCCTTTCACCCACAGATTCATATCGTTAACCCTCTCTCTGCCTCCTAGCAGTATCGGCCAGTCTGAGCAAAGGGAGAGCTATTTGCGCTCTTTGTGATCCAAGACAAACAGCGAACACTTGTAAGCCGTAATGTTGGAGTTTAAACTCTAGCCCGATTTTTAGTGCCCTCGCGGGCGTACAACTGTAATTAAAGGATGTTTAACTGATGCCGAAGCTTCATCTGGTTCGACTGATGCGTGAACGTATTGCCCAGCTTGGCAACAAGGCTGCCCTGCGGGTTCAGCAAGATGGCCAGTGGCGCGCCATCGGCTGGCGTACTCTGGGCCAGGCCATGGACTACTGCGCACAGGCGCTGATCCGTGCCGGCCACCAGCCAACCGAAATGGTCGGCATCTATGCCCGCAACATGCCGGAGTGGACCCAGGCCGATCTCGGCATCCTTGCCGCCCGCGGCGTCAGCGTCCCTATCTACCCCACCAGCACACTCGATCAGCTGCGCTACATCGTCAAAGATGCCGGCATCAAGGTGCTGTTCGTTGGCGAACAACCTCAGTTCGATCAGGCGCTGACCCTGCTGCAAAACGGCGAAATCCGCCAGATCGTCGCTCTCGATGGCAACGTCAATCTGCGCGGCTGCGAGCAGGCGAGCCACTTCCAGACATTTCTGGTCTCCGGCAACCATCAGCCCAGCGAGCAGGAACTGCGCGAGCGGGAAACCCAGTACCGGATGGATGATCTGCTGACCCTGATCTACACCTCCGGCACCACAGGCGAGCCCAAGGGGGTCATGCTCGACTTCAGCAACATCGCCGCCTGTTTCGAGATGCACAACAGCCGCCTCGACCTCAATCAGCAGGATGTGTCGCTCTGCATGCTGCCACTCAGCCACGTGTTTGAGCGGGCCTGGAGCTACTACGTGCTCTATTGTGGCGCCGAGAACGTCTATATCCGCGATCCGCAGAAGGTGATGGATGTGATTGGCGAGGTGCAGCCGACCGTAATGTGCGCCGTGCCGCGCCTCTACGAGAAGGCCTATGCCATGATCCAGGCCAAGGTGGCTCAGGCTCCGGCTCTGCGTCGTGCCCTGTTTGGCTGGGCGACCAAGGTCGGAAAACAGATGGTTGCCACCCGTCAGGCGGGCAAGTCCGCTTCCCCGCTGCTCTACGGCCAGCTCTGGCTCGCCGAGCGACTGGTGTTTCGCAAGCTGCGCGCCCGTTTTGGCGGCCGCACCCGCTTCCTGCCGGTGGCGGGCGCCCGTCTGGCCGACGATGTGAACCTCTTCTTCCAGGCGATGGGGCTCAACCTCAAGTACGGCTACGGCATGACCGAAACCACCGCCACCGTCTGCTGCTACGAAGACAGCCAGTTCAAGCTAGGCTCCATCGGCACGGCACTGAACGGCATCGAGGTGAGGCTGGGTGAGAACAACGAATTGCTAGTGCGCTCCCCGACCGTGATGCGCGGCTACTACAACAAGCCAGACGCGACTGCCGAAGTGATGACCGAAGATGGCTTCCTGCGTACCGGCGATGCCGGTGAGCTCGACAGCCAGGGCAATATCTACTTCACCGAACGTCTCAAAGAGCTGATGAAGACCTCCAACGGCAAGTACGTGGCCCCGCAACTGGTGGAAGGGACCATCGGCAAGGATCGCTTTATCGAGCAGATCGCCATCGTCGCCGATGCTCGCCACTTCGTCTCGGCACTGATCGTGCCCTGCTTCGAGTCGCTGGAGGAGTACGCCCGCTCCATCAACCTGCAATACCAGTGCAAGACCGAGCTGCTGCGCCACTCCCGGGTGATGGAGTTCTTCGAAGCCCGCATCGCCGATCTGCAAAAAGAGCTGGCCAAGTTCGAGCAGGTGAAGAAGTTTACCCTGCTGCCGAGCGCCTTCTCCATGGAGCTGGGTGAACTCACCCCCACCATGAAGCTGCGCCGCAAGATCATCGAAGCCAAGTACCAGAGCGAAATCGAGGCCATGTATAACCACGTCTGATATCGCTCAGGTTCAGAGGAATAAAAAAGCCGCTCACTCGAGCGGCTTTTTGTTGGCACTTTGGTTGGTACGAACCCGCCTTCAGGCCGGGGTCTTACTGGTCCCGAAGTAGTCGGCCAGGAAGTCATCGAACGACAGGCTGTCGCTGCGCTCGCGTTCGCGCTGCTTGGCCAGCGAATCCTTCGCCTCACCGGCAAAGTAGGCCTCATCCCAGTACTGCAGCTCCCCTGCCAGCAGCTCCTCGCGATAACGGGTCGCCAGCTTGTCACCGTAGCAGCCGTTGTCCTTGCCGCTCTCCAGCAGCTCCTTGAGCATGCGGGCGGAGTAGGTGAGCTCGGGGTTGAGCAGCTTCTCGCGGTGCATCGCCAGCGTCTCGCGATAGCGGTTGCGGCCGCAGCAGCGATCCAGCAGATCGGCCACCTGAGCCAGCTCGTCGAACAGTTTGAGGCCGTACTCTTTGAGGCCAATGGCATTGCCCTGCTCATCTTCCAGCATCAGGCCGGGACGGCGCCCTTCCAGCACCACCTTGTTCTGGTTGCGGCGGTTGCGGGCAATCTCCTCGTCACTCAGCACCGGAGAGGGGCGCAGCAGGCACCAGACCAGGAACAGATCGAAGAAGCGGATCTGGTCGGCATCGATGCCGAGAGGGGTGAAGGGGTTGACGTCCACGGTGCGCAGCTCGATGTATTCGATGCCGCGCTGATCCAGCGCATCCGAGGGCTTCTCGCCGCTGCGCGGGGTGCGCTTGGGGCGGATCGGGGCGTATAGCTCGTTCTCCAGCTGCAACACGTTGTCGTTAAGCTGACGATACTCCCCATCCACCTTGACCCCGATCTTGGCAAAGTCGGGATTGTGGGTGTTGATGGCGCGGCGCAGGCTGCTGACATAGGCCGGCAGATTGTCGTGGCTGATCTTGAGCCCAGCCTGGGCGCTGTTGGTATAGCCGAGATCGGAGAGACGCAGCGCGGTGGCGTAAGGCAGATAGAGGGTGCCCTTGCCGGTCTTCTCGAACGGCAGGTTGCTCTTGCGCCCTTTGAGGAAGGATTCGCAGATGGCCGGAGAGGCACCAAACAGATAGGGCACCAGCCAGCCGAAGCGGTAGACGTTGCGAATAAGCCCCATGTACTTGTCAGAGATAAAGCGCTGGCTGCAGCATCCTTCGCACACCAGGTCCTGCCACTCGCTCCAGAAGCTGTCTGGCATGGAGAAGTTGAAGTGCACCCCGGCGATCACCTGCATCAGGCTGCCGTAGCGGTTCTTCAAGCCCTGACGGTAGAGAGTCTTCATCTTGCCGATGTTGGAGCTGCCGTACTGGGCCAGCCGGATGCTCTCTTCCCCGCCAACGAAGCAGGGCATGGAGAGCGGCCATATCCGCTCGTCACCCAGATGCTGAATCACATGGTGATGGATGTCGCCGAGCTGCTCCATCAGGCTGTCGATGGAGTCAGTGGCCGGGGTGATGAACTCCAGCAGGCTCTCCGAGTAGTCTGTGGTGATATTGGGATGGGTCAGGGCCGAGCCCAGCGCCCGGGGATGGTCACTCTGGGCGAGTCGGCCATCCGGCGTGATGCGCAGGCATTCACGTTCGATCCCGCGCCGGATCCCCTTGAGCGCGGTCAGGCGCTCCGGTGATCCCAACGCATTCAGCAACTCGGTGAGCGACAAGCTTGTTGTAGTCATATTCACGGCTCATGTGAGGCCGCCCCATCCGGGGCGGCTCTTGATTTTTATAAAGCGTCAGTTACGGCAACTGCAGCGGATAGATGGGAAGATGAAGCTCCTTCAGGGGTTTTTCAAGCTTTTGCTTGTCTCCCACCACCACGATCACCATGTCGGCCGGATTGAGCCAACGGGCGGCACTGGCCTTCAGCACCTCGGGCGACACCGTTTTGATCAAGTTGTTCTGGGCCTGCACATAGTCCGGTTTCAGGTCATACATCACCATCTGCAGCAGGAAGCCCGCCTTCTGGCCCAAGGTCTCGTAAGAGAGGGCATCCTGCTGGGAGACCGCGCTGCGCATATAGGCCAGCTCGACCAGGGTCGGGCCGCTCTTGCGGTAGTTGTCCATCTCCTTGAGGAACTGGCGGATGGCATCCACAGTCGCATCG
Organism: Aeromonas sp. HMWF015; assembly: GCF_963878965.1. Taxonomy (NCBI): domain Bacteria; kingdom Pseudomonadati; phylum Pseudomonadota; class Gammaproteobacteria; order Aeromonadales; family Aeromonadaceae; genus Aeromonas; species Aeromonas sp. HMWF015. Next base: position 27,185 of record NZ_CAWNZT010000355.1, read on the forward strand.
GCCCGCACATTGGCGCCGGTGGCGAAGGTGCCCACCTCGCGGTTGGCGGAGAAACCCGAGCTGGCGCCGTAGGTGTAGCCCTTGTCTTCGCGCAGGTTGAGGTTGATGCGGCTGTTGAAGTTGCCACCCAGGTTGAAGTTCATCAGCCCGGCGGTGAAGTAATCCCCCGTGGTATCGAACGGCATGGCGCGACGACCGATGCGGATCACCGACTGGGGTGCCCCCGGCTTGTCGACCAGATAGATGCCCGGCTTGGCCTGCTCACCCTTGAGCTTGAGATCCCCCAGAGTAGGCGTGGCCCCCTTCCACTCGGTCAGGAAGCCAAGTTGCTCCTCGATCTGCTTCTGGTCCACATCACCGACCACCACCACTTTGGCGTTGGTGGGGTTGTAGTAGGCCTGATAGAAGTGCTTCACGTCCGCCAGGGTCAGCTTGGCCACATCGGCCGCTACCCCGTCGGTAGGTTGACCGAGGCGGTTCTGCTTGCCGTAGACCAGCTCGCGGAACGCCTGCCCGGCCAGCCACTCGGGCTGCTGCTGGGCCTGTTGCATCCCTTGCAGCAGCTGCGCCTTGACCCGCTCGAAGTCCGCCTCCCGCATGCCCGGACGCTCCAGCACCTCGCGCACCAGCGCTAGGGTCTGGGGCAACTTGTCCGCCAGCGAGCTGACAGTGATGAGGTTGTTGTACTGGGCACTGGAGACATCGATGGAAGATCCGAGCTTTTGCAGCTCGTCGCTCAGCTGAGCCTCGGTCAGGCGCACCGTGCCCTGCCCCATCATGGCAGCGGTCAGATTGGCCAGCCCCAGTTGCCCCTTATCTTCGGCACGAATGCCGCCCGGCAGGGCAATCATGATGGAGACGGCCGGGATCTCGTCACTCTTGGTGCCGATGATCTCGATGTTCTTGTCGAGCTTGCCGTGCCAGATGGCGGGCACCTTGACGCTCACCGCCTCGCTCGCCTTGGGCTGCACGCTGCGATCGAAATTGTCTTTTACCGGTCGTTCGGCCAGCGCTTCGTCATGCTTGCTGTAATCCGGCAGCTCGCGCTTGGCGGGGGTAAAGTTCGGGGTGGCAACCTGCCACTCGGTCTTGCCCTTGGGCACCACACTCAGCACCACCGCAGGCTTGCCGGCGATGAACTTGTCGTAGGCGGCCTTCACCTGCTCAGGTGTCACCTTGCCGATGGCATCGAGGGCCTTGAACACATAGTTGGGGTCCTGAGCAAACACCTGACCCATGGCGAGCTGGCTCACCTTGCCGGAGACGCTATCCAGACCCCAGATGGCGGAGGCACGGTACTTGGCGATCGCCTTCTCCAGATCTTCCGGTTTGAGGCCGCGCTGGGCGAACTCGCCGATCACCTTGTCCACCTCCCCCTTGAGGGTCTTGAGGCTGCCATCCTGTGACGGATTGGGATAGGCGTAGACGGTCAGGGTACAGGCCAGTTCTTCACAGTAGTGGGACGCCCCCACATCGATCGCCTTGCCGGTTTTCACCAGCGACTGGTAGAGCATGGAGCTGGCGGAACCGCCCAGCACGTCGGCAAACATGTCGAGCGCCGGCTCCTGCGGATCGCCAAGGGAGACGGTGGGGTAACTGATATAGAGCAGCGGCAGGTGCACCTTGTCCTGCAGCGTCACGTAGCGGGTCTCGGGCAGAGTCACCGGCTTTGGCGTCGGCTCGGCCACGTCCGGACCACGCGGGATGGAGCCGAAGTACTTCTCGATCCACTCGAGGGCCTGCTTGCTGTCAAAGTCGCCGCCCAGGGTCAGGGTGGCGTTGTTGGGACCATACCAGCGCAGGAAGAACTGCTTGAGGTCGTTTACATCGACCCGGTCGAGATCTTCCACGTAACCGATAGGCTGCCAGGAGTAGGGGTGAGTACGCGGATAGAGCGCCTCCCCCACCTTCTCGCTCACCAGCCCGTACGGCTGGTTATCGACCCGCTGGGCCCGCTCGTTCTTGACGGTGGCGCGCTGGATCTCGAACTTCTTCTGGCTCACCGCATCGAGCAGGAAGCCCATCCGATCCGCCTCCAGCCAGAGCACTTTTTCCAGCTGGTTGGCCGGCACAGTCTCGTAGTAGTTGGTACGATCCTTGTTGGTGGTGCCGTTCATATCGCCACCGGCCTCGTTGATGATCCGCATATGCTCCTGATCACCGACGTGTTTCGAGCCCTGGAACATCATGTGCTCGAAGAAGTGGGCGAAACCGGACTTGCCGACCGTCTCGCGGGATGAGCCGACGTGATAGGTCACATCGAGGTGCACCAGCGGATCGGAGCGATCGGGGGCCAGGATCACGGTCAGGCCGTTGTCCAGCTTGTACATCTGGTAGGGGATGGCGAGCTTGCCCTCCTCCTTGCCCTGTTCGGCGATCAGGGTCGGTGCCGCCAGCACCGGCAGGGTGAAGCCCAGCAGAATCGTTAAAGGTATGACTTTGTTCACGGTAACCTCGTGAGTGACAAAAACAGGCTAGAAAATGTGACTGGCCAGCAGAAAAACCAGGGCATAACGGAACAATTTGCCGAGCCCGATCAAAATGAGAGAGCGCCAGAAGGAGAGGCGCAGCCAACCGGCCAACAGACAGAGACCATCACCGACCACCGGCGTCCAGGCAAGCAGCAGACACCAGTGACCATGTTGTTTGAGCCAACCTAAGGCTTTTTGTTCCCCACGGCCTTGAAAATCTTCCGGTTTTTTCTTGAAGGTGGCGAGCCAGCCGAGCCACCAGGTGGTCATGGATCCGAGGGTATTGCCCAGCGTCGCCCACAGCAGCAGGCTCGCCATGCTCCACTCCCCCTTGGCCGCCATGGCCCCCAGCAGCACTTCCGAGCTGCCGGGCAGCAAGGTGGCTGAGGTGAATGCACTTAAAAAGAGCCACCCCAGCCCCATCTCGGTAATGCCATTCATCCGGGCAGACCATCGGCCGCAGGCATCCGCAGCAGCAGCTTGCCGCGCACATGGCCCCCTTCGATGGCCTGATGGGCCAGCGCCCCCTCGGCCAGGGGGAATTCACCGGCAAGGGTAACCTTTACCTCCCCCTGACGCAGCAGCATCAACATCTGCCCCAACTGCTTCAGGTCGGGGTGCACCAGCATACCGACCACTTCGATCCCCGCCGCAGCCCCAGCATCCTTGATCTGCTGGGCAGTGATGGTGGGTACCGTCACCAAGCGGCCACCCGGTTTGACACAGGCCAGCGCCGCCTTGCCACTCTCGCCACCCACCAGATCCAGCACCAGATCGACCTGACCGGCCTCTGCCACCACCCGTGCGGGCCAGTTCGCATCATGGTAATCCACCATCCAGCGCGCCCCCAGAGCATGCAGGAAGCCATGGTTGTCGGGACTTGCGGTAGCCACCACCTCGGCGCCATAGGCGCTGGCAAACTGCACCGCCAGATGACCGACACCGCCAGCCCCGGCCAGAACCAGCACTCGCTGTCCCGCCTTGAGCTCACCATGCTCGAGCAATCCCTGCCAGGCGGTGAGTCCCGCCAGCGGCAGCGCCGCCCCCTGCTGAAGGCTCACCCCGTCGAGCTTGACCAGCTCACTCTCGCTTGCCACCACAGACTCCCCGTAGCCACCGGCAGCGAGGGGAAAACCGACCATGCCGCACACCCGATCCCCCTCGACCAGCGAGGTCACGCCGGGGCCCACCTTCTCTACCACGCCGGAGATGTCATAACCCGGTGTCCAGGGCAGCTTGTCCTTGTTCTGGGCCGCCGCCCAGCCAAGACCGGCGCGGGTTTTGGCATCGATGGGATTCACCCCCGCAAAGCAGATGCGTACCCGCACTTCGCCATCGGCTGGCACCTTATCGAGGGAAGGGTTGAGCTTGAGTACCGAGGGGTCACCGAATGCGGTAATCTGTAGTTGCGTCATTGCACAATCCATCCTGTTGATTGATCAAGGGTCAACAGAATAACAGCGAGGACACCATGGCTCGAATGTTTCTTATTCCTCTGTTGCTGGCACTGGGGTGGTGGGCATTTCTGCTCTACTTCCGCATCCCGCTCAAACAGGGGGCCAAGGGGTTTTACTGGATCATCGGCATCGGTGGCGGACTGGCCGCCTTCCTCAGCCTGATGATGGTGCTGACTCACTGAGTGCCAAGCCACTCGATAACGAAAAAGGCCACCGAGTTTCGGTGGCCTTCTCACTATCCGGGTTGCTGCTCCAGCGCCGGATTGAGGTAGTAGTGTCGATTGCTCCCCTGTCCCAGCACCCCTTGCGACAGCAGATGGTGGAACACCCGGTCCACCTCCTCCAGCGAGAGTGACAGCGCCTGTGCCACCGAGCGCTTGCTGCACTTGAGCTCACCGCTCACCAGCGCACCGCGCACCTGCGCCAGCACTTCGGGGGCGGGCTCGGGGGGCATGATGGGCTCGGGCTGGGCAGCCATCGCCAACGCTGCCTGCGCCTCTCTGCGAGCTTGCTCCTGCTGCCAGCGCCACATCCGGCGAAAGCGGTTCTCCTCGCCGATCAGACTGACGAAAAAGGCACCGAACACGTCGAGCAGCACCGAGAGGAAGCAGACCAGCAGGAACTGCACCTGACTGATGCTCATCCCTACCCCGTCCGCCAGACTGCTCATCAGCCCCAGCATGGAGGATTGTTCGTTGACCGGCTTGGCATCGCGCTGCTGACGCAGCTCATCCTGCTGCAAGCGCAGCTTGGTGTTGGCATGCTGCAACGAGGAGACGCCACTGGAGATGCGCTCCAGCTCGATATATTTGCGGGCCGCCTCCTCGTTGAGCTGGATCTGCCGCTCGATGCTGGCGATCTGCTCGTCGAAACGGGCCAGCTCCCGCTCGTGGCGCGCCTGCTGGCTCAACACCGTATTGGTGGCGCTGTTGATGCCACCGATACTGCCGCCGATGGAGATGGCCGCCAGCACGCTGTAAAACAGCAACGACCAGAAAGCACCACTTAAATCCCGCCGCGCCTTGCGCTCGCCGTACTCGTACCAGACGTAAAACTTGCCCAGCTCGAAGATGATGGCCAAGCCGCCGAACAGCCACTTCATCAGCGGGTTGTCATCGATGGAGAGGAACAGCAGCAGGGAGAAGATAATGGAGGCCAGAATAGCCAACCCGGTGAAACTGTATACCGTCGTCAGAGCAAACCACCCCTTGGGGTAGCGCAATGTAGATG
>NZ_CAWNZT010000355.1:32352-43828 GCF_963878965.1 Aeromonas sp. HMWF015
AGGGGTGTGCTGTGCAGGAAAAGTTGGCTGCCGATTATAGTCGCCAGACTCGCCCAGAGAAGGGCAAATGACTGAATTCCTTCAGATTGGCAACCAGCTGCCCAGAGTGCGACCAAAACGGACAAATCGGCAGCAGAAAAGCGATACAATCCCTCCCTGACTTGATCATGTAGTGAGATGGGGAACAGTTCCGCCCGGGTTCAGCTCCGGCTTGTACACTCATCCACCGTTGCAATTATCCGAGGCCATCATGAACAGTAAGACCACTTTGCTACTCTCCCTTCTTCTGGTTACCGGCAGCGCCGCAGCGACACAGCAATATCAAGAGAGTAGTGGCTCCGAATTCTCAGTCGATGAGCTTAAATTCAATCTGGACTGGGATGACAAGCAGTTCGGCTGGACCCAGAACGACTGCCTCGACTTGGGAGTCGGCGAAACCGCCCCGGCCGACTGCAGGGCTGTCAAATTCAATCTGGAAGATGAAGAGAACCGTAACCAGCCACCGCAAACCAACCAGATCCCTGCCAACTCGCAGAGTAGCAAATAACGACAGGAGTACCCTTGCGATGACCCAAGCCAAACACATCCCCGTTATCCAGCGTGGCGCCCTGCTGCTCTCCCTGCTGATGGCGCATGGCATCGCGGTTGCGGCGCCCCCCAGCAAAAATAGCGATGGCATCAAGATCTCCGGTGATGACATCAAGATCAATCTCGACTGGGATGACAAAGAGTACGACTGGTGGCAGAACAACTGCCTGGATCTTGGCATTGGCGACAGCCGGATCAAAATCAACTGCGACAAGATGGATGGCAAGTACCGGGATCACTACAACCGCAGCATCCACAGCGGCAATAACCCCGGGCAAGGTCACGACAAACAGAAGGATAAAAACAAGGGTAACGGCAAGAAGAACTGAACGCCCTCTCTTGATGCAGCAGGGGCCTGGCGCCCCTGTGCTGGTTGTTTTACCAATAATTCTCCGCACTGATATTGCCCGGCGCCCGCCGCAGATTCTTGGCCAACCCCTGCGCCAGCAAGGTCTGCTGGGTCTCCTTCACCATCTCCGGATTGCCACAGATCAGTACCTGACTCAGCTCGGGTGAGAACTCCAACCCTACCCGCTGCTGCAACTGGCCGTTGGCAATCGCCGCCGGGATCCTGCCAGCCATTGCATCGGGCCATTCCTCTCGGCTGACAAAGGGGACATAGCGAAAGCGCTCACCATGCTGCTCGGCAAAACTGGCTATCAAAGCCTGATAGCTCAGCTCTTCGCCTTTACGCACCCCGTGCACCAGCACCAGATTCTCGAAACGGTTGAAGGCCTCGCCATCGGCCAGCATGGAGAGGAAGGGGCCGATGGCAGTGCCGGTCGAGAGCAGCCAGAGATCGCGTCCGGCGGGCACCTCATCCAGCGTCAGGAAGCCGGTCGCCTGGGATTGCACCAGCAGGGTATCGCCTGCTTGCAGCGAGCCGAGCGAGGGAGTCAGCTCACCACTCGGGATCTCGACCAGATAGAACTCGTGGTATGGCGCAGAGGGAGGATTGACGAAGGAGTAGGCGCGCTGAATGCGGCGATCGCCCTGCTCGAGGGCCAGCTTGGTGAATTGGCCTGCCTTGTAGGGGGCCAGCTCGGCCGCTACCCGCAGGGAGAACAGAGTGGGTGTCCATTCGATGCGTTCGATGACGCGGCCTTCTACCCAAGCCATAAGGATCTCCTCCAGTGGAACAGACCTTCACTCTACGCCCGGGCCGGAAAATAAAAAACCCGCGCAAAAGCGCGGGTTTTCTCTGCAAAAGCGAATCGCTATTACAGGGCAACAACCTGGATCTGTACGGTTGCTTTAACGTCAGCGTGCAGCTGAACAGCAACTTCGTAGTCACCGGTGTTACGCAGAACGTTGCCCATGCGGACTTCGCTCTTGGCAACGGCTACGCCGGCAGCAGTGATGGCTTCAGCCACGTCACGGGTACCGATGGAACCGAACAGCTTGCCTTCGTCGCCAGACTTGGAAGCGATAACCACGGTAGCCAGTTCGGCCAGCTTAGCAGCACGCTCTTCAGCAGCAGCTTTGTTGGCAGCCAGTTTGGCTTCCAGCTCAGCGCGACGAGCACCGAAAGCTTCGATGTTGGCCTTGGTGGCCATAACAGCTTTGCCTTGCGGGATCAGGTAGTTACGGGCATAACCAGATTTCACGGAAACTTGGTCACCCAGACCGCCCAGTTTGGCGATTTTGTCGAGCAGGATAACTTGCATTACCTTTCCTCTATAAATTTCGTTGAGTTAGGCTTAAGTGCCGGGCCGATTCTTACTTGTTGTGCAGATCGGTGTACGGCAGCAGAGCCAGGTAACGAGCACGCTTGATGGCGCGTGCCAGCTGACGCTGATACTTGGCGCGGGTACCGGTGATACGGCTCGGTACGATCTTGCCAGATTCAGTGATGTAGTTTTTCAGAGTAACGATATCTTTGTAGTCGATCTCGGTAACGTTCTCGGCGGTGAAGCGGCAGAACTTACGACGACGGAAATAACGTGCCATGGCCTTTATCCTCTAGTCAGTGATCCAGAATTACTCTTCGGAAGCAGCTTCAGTAGCTTCTTCGCGGCGCTCGTCGTCACGACGGGTGAAGCGCTCTTCTTTGGCCTTGGCCATCGGAGAAACTTCAGTCACGGCGTGCTTGGTGCGCATGATCATGTTGCGGATAACGGCATCGTTGAAGCGGAAGTTGGTTTCCAGCTCATCGATAACGGCTTGCTCTGCTTCTACGTTCATCAGAACGTAGTGGGCTTTGTGCAGTTTGTCGATCGGGTAAGCCAGCTGACGACGGCCCCAATCTTCCAGGCGATGAATGGTACCACCGGAGGTGGTGATGGCGCCGGTGTAACGCTCGATCATGCCGGGAACTTGCTCGCTCTGGTCCGGATGAACCATGAAGACGATTTCGTAATGACGCATTTTAGCTCCTTACGGATTAATTCAGCCTCCGCCCAGGTGCAGCCAGACCTCGGAGGCAAGGAACATAAAGGTGTTTAGTCGCTGCTTTTCTAGGGCGGCGTATTGTACGAAATCACATCCCTCACTGCAACTGACCGCCTCAAATGTTTTTCCCGATGGAAATCATCAGAAACAACAATTGATAATGATTATCACTTAGATCTATTCTCTCTCCATATCCTTATGGAGGGTGATGCCATGCAACCCGCACTGACGACTACGATTCCAGCCCGCAAATTCAAACTGACCCTGCTCGGGCCTGCCTTTATCGCCGCCATCGGCTATATCGACCCGGGCAACTTCGCCACCAATATTCAGGCGGGCTCTACCTTTGGCTACCAGTTGCTCTGGGTGGTGGTATGGGCCAACCTGATGGCCATGGTGGTGCAAACCCTCTCGGCCAAGCTCGGCATCGTCACCGGCAAAAATCTGGCGGAGCACATCCGCGACCGACTGCCGAAACCGGCGGTCTGGGCCTACTGGGTGCAGGCAGAGATCATCGCCATGGCCACCGATCTCGCCGAATTTATCGGCGCCGCCGTCGGCTTCAAGCTGTTGCTTGGCGTGACCTTGCTTGAAGGAGCCTGTATCACCGCCGTAGTGACCTGGGGGATCCTGATGCTGCAATCCCGTGGTCAGAAACCGCTGGAATACGTGGTCGGTGGCCTGCTGCTGTTTGTCGCGGCGGCCTACATCGTCGAGCTGATCTTCTCCCGCCCCCATCTGCCCAGCCTGCTGGAAGGGGCTATCTTCCCCGGTCTGCCCAACAGCGATGCCGTCTATCTGGCCGCAGGTGTGCTCGGTGCCACCGTGATGCCCCACGTTATCTATCTGCACTCGGCACTGACCCAGCACACGCAGGATCAGGGCTCGGTCAGCCAGCGGCTGCACACCACCCGGGTCGATGTGGCGATTGCCATGACCATCGCCGGCTTCGTCAATCTGGCGATGATGGCGATGGCGGCTGCCGCGTTCCACAGCTCGGGCCACCAGCAGGTAGCGGAGCTGGAATCCGCCTACCAGACCCTCACTCCGCTGCTGGGTCAGGCAGCAGCCACCCTGTTTGGCCTCTCGCTGGTCGCCTCCGGCATCAGCTCTACCGTGGTGGGCACCCTGGCCGGGCAAGTGGTGATGCAGGGCTTTGTCCGCTTTACCATCCCGCTCTGGCTGCGTCGCGCCATCACCATGGCTCCCGCCTTCGTGGTGATCGCCATGGGGCTCAACACCACCGAAATTCTGGTGCTGAGTCAGGTGATCCTGAGCTTTGGCATCGCGCTGGCCCTGATCCCGCTGTTGATGCTGACCGGCGATCGGGCTCTGATGGGGCAACATCGCAACCATCCGGTCACACAAGCCATCGGCCGCCTTATCGTTGCGTTGGTGATCGGGCTCAACGCCTATCTGCTGGTTGCCATGATCTAGCGAACCGTAAAACCGAGAAGAGGGGCTCATTAACACTGGTTAATGAGCCCTTTCGCACTTTGGCGTATGCTGCCGCTTTCTCTTCTCATTTATCGTTGCGGGAGCCTTGCCATGGAACATACCCGAGCCAGCTTCGTGCTGGGCCATCATCAGGAGCAAGCCAGCGTGGTCTGCTGCCAGCGCGGTGACACCACGCTGCTGGTCACCGACCTCACCCCCTTTCATCCCCAGAGCCACCTCTGGCCCGATCAGCCGGGGGATGTGGGCCATGTTCACTGGGAAGGGGGCGAAGCAACCATTGGCCCTTGCCGAATGGGGGCCATCAGCCCGGATGGCGAGCTGTTCGTCGATACTGCCATTCCGGTCAAACGGGGCGCAGAGGGGTGGCGTTTCGTGGTGGTCCATCCACTGACCGGAGACCACGCGCTAGCCGTTGGCAGCCAGGTCGAATTGCAAGTGGATAGCGCTGCCCGCCACGCGTTGAGTCAGGGCCATAGTGGCTGCCATCTGGCGGCACTAGCCCTCAACAGGGTACTCATCCCCTACTGGCGCAAGGAGGTAAGCGAGCGCGATGCACTGGGCCAGCCCGACTTCGACCGCCTGGCTATTCAAAGCTCTCGGGTCGAGCCTTGTGGATCGCGGGAGCAGTACCGCATCGGCAAGAGCCTGCGCAAGAAAGGGGTCAACAGCGAGGCGCTGCTGGCAGATTTGGTGGTGATTGAAGAGAAGGTCAACCAGCAACTGGCCGACTGGATCGCAGCCGGAGGCGAGATCCGCCGTAGCCGCGCTGGCGAGGCGATCATCGATTCTCGTTACTGGCACTGCATGCTGGAAGGCCAGGAGGTGACCATTCCCTGTGGTGGCACTCATGTTGCCTCGCTCGCCGAGTTGGGAGAGGTCAAGGTACAGCTCACACAAGTGGAAGAGGGCTTTGCCATGCTGACCCGGGTCACGCCAATCGGCGCCTGAGTCGCAGACTTGACCAGTCAGGGCTAACGCCCAAGTTGGCAATAGAGACGTATCGTAAAGAGGGGGCATCATCATGCCCCTCAACACCAGTCATGACGGGCCGATGCTTCTCTTTTAACCACTCCCTGATTAGAATGCGCCTCCCACAGGAGGCACATCACCCATGAGTAGTACCCAACTACGCACCACCCCGGATCGACTTCGTTATCTGGTTCTCTACGAAGGCATCGGGCTGGCACTGGTCGCACCGCTGATCAGCCAGCTGTTCGGTCAGGGCGTCGCCGAGGTCGGTTCGCTGGCCATCTTCTTCTCCATCGTCGCTACTGCCTGGACCTACGGCTGGAATCTGTTGTTCGACAAGGGGTTGCTCAAACTGTGCGGGCGCACCAACAAGCGACCACTGGACCGCTTCCTGCATGCGTTTGGCTATGAGGCGAGCTTTATGATGCTCTCCCTCCCTTGCGTCATGTTCTGGCTCGATTTGGGAGTGTGGGACGCCCTGATGCTGGATCTCGGCTTCGTCGCCTTCTACCTCGTCTACATCATGGCCTTTACCTGGGCCTATGAGCGTATCTGGCCGCTGCCATCCAACCCGCAAACGGCATAAGGCCTCAGCCGCAACGAGGCTGACAGCAGGAAAAGTCAGGAAGGACTATATAGGAAGGATGGGAGAATCCCATAAAAACAATGCCAGTCAGCAGGCTGACTGGCATTGGACAAAACTGACTTTCGGACTTACTTGACGGCGTCTTTCAGAGCCTTGCCAGCCACGAATGAAGGCACGTTGGCAGCAGCAATCTGGATCTCTTTACCAGTTTGCGGGTTACGACCGGTGCGGCCTGCGCGGTGGGTGACCTTGAAGGTGCCAAAACCGACCAGTTGCACAGCATCGCCTTCTTTCAAGCTCTGGGTAATACCATTGATGATCTCTTCCAGAGCCACTTTGGCCTGAGCTTTGCTCAGATCTGCTTTGGCGGCAATCGCATCGACAAGTTGAGCTTTGTTCATAACATTTCCTTTATGATCGGGCATTTAGCGCTGGGTCACTCTATGCAAAAAAAAACGCACAGGCAAAGCCTTTATCGAGCCGAACGCGTCAAACGCTGGGGTTTTCATCAAGATCTGCGGAAATAGTCACATTCCACACGCGAAAAACCGTGGGCAGGCCTGAAACCTGCTAGCACGCAGACACAATCCGCTGACTATTTCTTCGCCACTTAACATTATCCCCCCATGGCTATTGACGCTTGCCCAGATTTTCCCTAGTTATAGGTTGTGTCACTGCTCAAACGGCTCGGAATACCGAACAATCGGCCAGCCTTTGCCCCACGGAGGGATAGGGATTATGTTGACGAAACTGGAACAGACCAAGCAGGCGCTGGCAGGCAAGCATAAGGCTATCGACGACTGGCTGGATGCAAGGCAAGCGCTGCTGGTTGGATACATGCAGCTGGCAGGCCTTACTCCGGCACGGACCAAGCAACGCAGCCTGCCCAAAACAGAAGAGCTGCATCAGTTTTGCGACCGCTTGGTCGACTATGTCAGTGCAGGCCATTTCGAGATCTACCACCACGTCGTCACCGCCTTCGAGCAAGCCAGCGGCGAAACACTGGAGCTGGCCAAGCGCATCTATCCCCATATTCGTAACAGCACTGAATTCGCCCTCGAGTTCAACGACAAATACAGTGATGCCGACGAGGCCCAATTGCTGCTACTGGATGATGATCTCAACGAGTTGGGCCCAGTTCTGGAAGAGCGGTTCAAACAGGAAGACCGCCTGGTCAAGGCGCTTCATGTGGTGGAATCCTTGAGTACCCAGCAAGCCTGAATGCCATTTTCGGAGCAAGTTCAAGATACTGGCAACCAAGGTGGATTACACTCAGAACAATGACCCTAGCGTCCACACTTATTGCATACAGGAGATGAGCATGTCTGAGCGCCGCCGTTTTGCACGGATCCTCTACTTGACCATGGCAGAACTCACCCAGGGGGAACAGAAGTGGCAAACCCAGCTTGTCGACGTCTCCTTGCAGGGAGCCCTGCTGATCCGCCCCGACGACTGGGAGAGTCGTGACAACAAGGAGTACCAGCTCAGCTTTATCCTGAGCGGTAGCGATATCGAGATCAAAATGCAGGTCGAGCTGACCCACGAAGCCAGCAAGAAGCTGGGTTTCTACTGCCACCACATCGATATCGACAGTGCCACCCATCTCAAGCGGATGATCGAGCTTAACGTCGGCGACGAAGAGCTGCTCCACCGCGAGCTGGAACAACTGCTGAGCGAGCATCTGGAACACAGCCAGCCCTAATGGCAGGTGCCAGCCCATAAAAAAGAGCGCCGAGGCGCTCTTTTTTCGTTGTGCGGTTGTCTCGATTGCAATGCTGAGGGATTACAGCGCCTCGAGTGCCTCAGACAGCTTCTTGACCGGCACCACTTCCATCCCTTCGATGGGATGCTTGGGGGCATTGGCGTGCGGCACGATTGCGCGACGAAAACCGTGTTTGGCCGCCTCCTGCAACCGCTCCTGACCGGACGGCACCGGGCGAATTTCACCAGAAAGACCCACTTCACCGAACACCACCAGATCCTTGGGCAGCGCCTGGTCCCGGAAGCTGGAGACCATCGCCAGCAGCAGCGCCAAGTCCGCGCTGGTCTCCTCGACCTTGACCCCGCCGACCACGTTGATGAAGACATCCTGATCCGCCATCTGCAGCCCGCCGTGACGGTGCAGTACCGCCAGCAACATGGCGAGCCGGTTGTGATCCATCCCCACCGCCACCCGGCGCGGGTTGGAGAGCTGGGAGTAGTCCACCAGCGCCTGCAGCTCCACCAGCAGCGGCCGGGTGCCCTCCCAGATAACCATGACGATGGAACCGGGCGCCTGCTCCTGCCCTCGGCTGAGGAAGATAGCGGAGGGGTTGCTCACCTCGCGCATCCCCTGCTCGGTCATGGCAAAAACCCCCAGCTCGTTGACCGCGCCGAAGCGGTTCTTGTGGGAGCGCAGAGTCCGAAAACGGGAGTCATGACCGCCATCGAGCAGCACAGAGCAGTCGATGCAGTGTTCCAGCACCTTGGGGCCCGCCAGACTGCCATCCTTGGTCACATGGCCCACCATGAAGATGGCAACATGATTCTGCTTGGCATAGCGGGTCAGCAGCGCCGCCGCTTCGCGCACCTGCGAGACAGAACCGGGGGACGATTGCACATCCGCCACATGCATCACCTGAATGGAGTCAATCACCATGATTTGCGGCTGCTCCTGCTGGGCAATCAGGCAGATCTGCTCGACGCTGGTCTCGGAGAGCATCCGCAGCTTGTCGGTGGGCAGCCCAAGGCGGTTGGCCCGCATCGCGACTTGCTGCAGCGACTCCTCACCAGTGACATAGAGGGTTTTCATCCGCTCTGCGAGACCACACATGGTCTGCAGCAGCAGGGTGGACTTGCCCGCCCCCGGGTTGCCGCCGATCAGAATGGCCGAGCCGGGCACCACACCGCCACCAAGTACCCGATCCAGCTCCTTGAAACCTGAGGTAAAACGGGGAATTTCGGTAGTGGCGATCTCTGCCAGTGTCTGTACCTGACTGCCGACCGCGCCAGCATAACCGGTGTAACGGGCACTCTTGCCAGCGGGGCTCACCGAGCCGAGACGCACCTCGGTGATGGTATTCCACTCCTTGCACTCGCTGCATTGACCTTGCCAGCGTGTGAAGTCGGCACCACATTCGGAACAAACATAAGCAGTTTTATTTTTGGCCATTGATAACTCGGGGACAGGATGAATTCCTGCTTGATATACTTGTTTGCGACCGACAGATCAAACCCAGAATCGGAAAAGTGACTTTCCGTGGCAGGAACAAATGGATTCAGAACACCAGCAACATCTGATTGAACAACTCGTCCCCTTGCTGCGGGAGAAAGATTTCGAGGAGATCTTCAACCGCATGACCCAGGAGGAAAACAGCAACAGCCGTTTTCTGATCAAGATGGAGCTCAAGCGCAAGTGCTCCCCCTGCCGCAGGGTCATCGACATGCGCGATGAGCTGGAGGATGAGTGCCTGGTGCATGAGTTCGACGGCATCACTCACTTCATGCCCGCCGATGCGATTGCCCTGTTCCAGTCCCAGTGCTATCTCTACCGCGATATCTATACCCTCGGTGTCTACGAGGCGCTGCAACAGTGGCAAAAACAGCACCACAACGCCCGCGTGGATGGTCAGCTGTCGCCGCCGGCCAGCCCCTTCCGGCAATATGATGTCAACACCATTGCCTTTGCCAGCTACTACGGCCGCCGTCAGGAGCGGATGCACTTCAGCTCGCCGGTGCTGATCAAGTTTCAGGATGGAGAGAAGCTGTTCGCCAAGAGTTCAGATCTCTCGCTGGGTGGCATGCGGGTCTCGGTTCCCTATCTGCCGAACTATCACACCGGCGCCCAGGTGGAGGTCTTCTTTACCGGACTGGAGCGGGACACCCCCAATCCGGTGCTGCACCAGCCGGTCGGCTATCAGATCCTTGGCGAAGAGAGCAAAGAGGGGAAATACTGGCTGCGGCTGGTGCGCTCCGGCGAACAGCCAGCCTTTGATGCCTTCCTCAGCGACTTTATCGATGCCAACAAGATCCGCTATCGGGTCAGTGTCGACTATCTGCTCTCCGCCGCCATCATCAAGGGGTATGAGCAGTTCTATCTGCCACGGATGACCGGCATGCCGCTCTTCTTCGGCACCGGCGACAGCCCCAATCTAGAGATAGCCCTGCGTACGGAAAACAACCAGCACCTGCTGGAGTATTGGCGCGATGAGAAAAACCGCGATGCCCTCGCGGGGCTTTTCAGCGCAGAGCGGATGAAACGGCTCTGCCCGGCCCCCGGTACCACCACCGAGACCATCATCTACTGCTTTACCCACACGGTGCGCAGCCACATCTACTTCTTCTCCGCCACCGCCGAGGAACTGCGCCAAAGTGGCCTCACCGCCCTCTTCTTCCTGGTGGGCTCACGCCGGCCCAGCTGGCGTGTCTACAAGTTCACGCTGGAGGCATGCGATCTGGTCGAGGCGGATGTGGGACAACTGCAGGGGCAGGACAACCCGCAGTTGCAAGATATCCTGCTGCTCGAGCGGCTCAAGCAGATCGGCTATTGCGGCCTGCTGCAGGAGATCGGCCTGGAGTCCCAGCGGGAAGAGTTCCATCAGGAGGGGGTCAGCAACAACGCCAACGAGCTGCAACGCTTTGGTCACGAGCAGGGGGTTGCCCCGTTCGAGATCGAGACCCTGCACTATGTTCAGCTGCGCAAGGAGTCGCGCTACATCCACAAGACCGCGGTCGCCATCCATCACAACGGCAAGTCCTGGATCGGCTGGACCCGCGACATCTCGACTCACGGCCTGCAAATCGAGCTGGAAGATGCCTTTATCGGCGAGAAGAACGATGTGGTGACCATCGCCCTGCCCCGCTTGCAGGAGCTCTCCAAGAGCATGGATTTGCAGCGCCTCTCCTACCGGCTGGTCAGTCTCAACATGACCCGCACCGTGCTGCACCTCTGCATCGAAGGGGATTCGGATCGCCATACCGGCCGCCAGTTCTTCAGCCTGCTGATCGAGAGCAACCAGAACAAGCTCAAGGCGGCGCAGGAGCAGCGCCGCTATCGCGGGCTGGCGCGGGCACTGCGCAACATCTACACCCACCACCTGTTCAACTCACCGGTCTACGTCAACAAGCTGAAAGGCGCGCCCAAACCGGCCTCCATCGGCAAATCCCTGCAACCGCGCAGTCTGCAGCGGCTGCTGCAAGCCTGTGCCGAGCTGCCGGAGCAGGAGAACCTCTATCCGCTGTTTCAGGGGGAGCTGCTCAAGGAGCTGCTGATGAACCCGCTGCGAGCCATCGAGCGGGAGGACAAACCGAGAGAGGACGAGGTCTATATCGCCAGCATCCAGACCAAGGCCGGCCTGCCCATCTTCAGCAGCCGGCTGGCCAGCAGCTTTGCCAACCTCAAAGAGAAGCGTCAGTTCATCGAGCTGGCGCAGCAACAGGGGGAGTTCTACTCGGTGCTGGTCGGCATCTCCCGTACCGGACGGCCCGACACCAACTTCATCGCCA
>NZ_CAWNZT010000355.1:43838-51139 GCF_963878965.1 Aeromonas sp. HMWF015
GCGGCGCACATCGGTCGGGTGACCCAGCACCTTGTCCGCTTTGGCCGAGATCATCCAGAGCGGTGGCCAGTTGACCCGTGCCGCCGCCTCGTCATAGGCAAAACCGTCGTGAGGATCCTGCCAGGGGCCGCACTTGACCCAGGGGATGGTCTCCTGCAGATAGCGCAGCGGCTCGTCGTCAGCACCGATCTTCAGAGTGCGAGCCGCCAGAAAACCACGGCGGCGGGCCAGCCAGGGGGCCAGCCGATTCCAGATCAGATCCACCTTCAGCCAACGCTCGGGATTGTGCACCGACACGCCGCGCTTGGTGCCAAAAAACAGCAGACTAGCCACCTGCTCCGCCAGCTCGGGGAAGCGCACCAGGGTCGAGGCCATGATGACACCACCCCAGGAGTGAGCCACCCAGTGCACCTTGAAGCCATGATGGCGCTCGGCAATCCAGCGCTGCAGGGCGGGCAGATCCTCGGTGATCAGCTCATGCTGACCGTGCTCCGCCTGCTCGGCGATGGCAGGAGTGCTGAGCCCCCGCCCCCGCAAATCAGCCACATAGACCTGATAGCCGTGGCGGGCCAGAAAGCAGGCCAACCCCTTGCCCGATTCGGTGTAGAAGATCCGGCCGTTCTCGATGGCGCCGTGCACCATCAGGATCGGCTCGCCATGCACGGCGACCCGGGGTTTGATGTGGCGAACATGCAATTGATGGCCACCACAGGGGATAAACAGAGACTGCTGCAACAATTCCATTTTTATTGCTTTCCTCCTTGAAACACTGTCAGCGCTTGTCCCAACGCTGCTCGCTGCAGGCCCGCGCCGCCAGCAGGCAGATCACCCCCTCCAGGTCGTGATGATTGAGGGTGGCTGCCGCCTGTGCCCGCACCAGCGGTTTGGCGTGAATGGCGATGCCAAGACCCGCGACCCCCATCATCTTGAGATCGTTGGCACCATCGCCGATGGCCACGGTCTGGTCGGCAGCAATGCCGTACTCCTGAGCAAGCTGCTGCAACACCTCTGCCTTGACGCTGGCATCAACGATGCGTCCGCTCACCTTGCCGCTCAGCTGGCCCCCCTCCACCGCCAGCTCGTTGGCGAAGATGGCATCAAGCCCCAGCTCGCGCTGCAACTGGCCAGCAAAACGGGTAAAACCACCGGAGGCGATGGCCACCTTCCAACCCGCCCCTTTGAGGGTATCGACCATCAGCTGCAAGCCCGGCATCCAGGGCATCCATGCCGCCACCTCGTCGAGGATGGCGACCGGCGCCCCCTCAAGCAGCGCGACCCGATTACGCAGACTGTCGGCAAACTCCAGCTTGCCCTGCATCGCCGCGGCCGTCACTGCCGCTACCTGCTCGCCAACCCCGGCAAGCCGGGCAATCTCGTCGATGCACTCGATGCGGATCGCGGTAGAGTCCATGTCCATCACCAGCAGGCCGGGCTCGTTCAGGGTCGGTAGCGCGGGCAGATGGCAGAGATCGATCTCCCACTCACCGCTCTTGAGCTCGGCCACCAGCTCGGAAGAGAAGCGATCGCAGCCAAGCAGCAGCAACGGCACGCCCGCCACCTCTGTGGGAGGATAGAGGGTGGCCGCCAACTCCTGTGCAACCAACAGTGGTGACAGACGCGCCAGATGGGAGGCGCCCAGCCCCTTGCCAAACAGCACCAACCAGCCGCCAGCCTGCGGAGTCTCTGTCGGTTGCAACGCATCTGCTTTGAGCTGCCAACAGGGTGAGCCGGACAACAACGCGGGCCAATCGGATAACAGAGGGGGGAGCCGGGACAACAACATAAGGGATACGCCTTCCTTGGTGAGCAGGGGGTTAACAATGCTGGCCCAGAGTAGCGTATTGCTTTTTGTACAGGCAAGCGCCAAGATCCCGCCACTCCTTGTTACCATGAGGTCCGCGCTTGCAGCGTCATCTTCCCATCAAACGTGTTCTCAGCCTGGGTGCCGGTATCCTGCTCGGATGCTGGGTGCTCGGTGTGCTTATTCATATGCAGGGTGAAAGCCAGGCCTCGCTGCACAGCGACGCGCGCAACCGGGCACAGGCGCTGGTCGCCTATGCCGCCCGCGACATGAAACGCTGGATCAAGGAGGAGAAGAGCAGCGAGCTGGAGCGGCTGGCGCGGGATCTGGCGGCGGAACCGGAGATCCTCGATGCCACCCTCTACGACGGACGCGGCATTCCACTCGCCCAGTCTGAGCAGGCGGTGCCGCTGGAGAGCCTGCTGCCCATCGGCAGCGATAACAAGTCACTGCCGGAGCAGGGAAAGGGGCGGATCCAGTTCGTACAGGAGATCCGGGATGGCGAGCAGACCATCGGCTTCCTGCGCATCACCCTGGAAGAGCAGCAGATGCTGGCAGACAAGGACACCCGGCTCAAGGTGGTGCAGGAGAAACAGCGGCTGATGCTGCTGGTCGCCCTGCTGGCCGGGGTGCTCATCTCCTACGGCGTGCGCCGCAACTACATGCGGGTGCGCAAGCACAAGAAAAAGAGTACGCCCCCCGCGCCGCCTCCGGAAAACTGATGGCGCAACCAGAGAGAAGATACAAAAACGGCGGCCAGAAGGCCGCCGTTTCTTATTCGCAAGGGAATTACTTGTCGCCCAGCAGGACGGAATCCAGTGCGATTTCGATCATGTCGTTGAAGGTCAGCTGACGCTCTTCAGAGGTGGTCTGCTCACCGGTACGGATATGGTCGGAGACGGTGCAGATGGTCAGCGCCTTGGCACCGTACTCTGCGGCCACGCCATAGATACCGGCGGCTTCCATCTCGACACCCAAGATGCCGTATTTTTCCATGACGTCGAACATGGAGGGGTCCGGGGTGTAGAACAGGTCGGCGGAGAAGATGTTACCGACGCGCACGGCAACGCCCTTGTTCTTGGCGGCCTGTACGGCATTGGCAACCAGGTCGAAGTCGGCGATGGCAGCGAAGTCGTGATCCTTGAAACGCAGACGGTTTACTTTGGAATCGGTGCAGGCACCCATACCGATCACCACGTCACGCAGTTTCACGTCTTCACGCACAGCGCCACAGGAGCCCACACGGATCAGGGTCTTCACACCGTAATCGGTGATCAGCTCTTTTGCATAGATGGAGCAGGAGGGGATACCCATGCCGTGGCCCATCACGGAGATACGACGGCCCTTGTAGGTACCGGTGAAGCCGAACATGTTGCGCACGTCGCAGATCTGCTCGACGTTCTCCAGGAAAGTTTCAGCGATGTACTTGGCGCGCAGGGGGTCGCCCGGCATCAGCACGGTATCAGCAAAGGCGCCATCTTTCGCATTGATATGAGGAGTTGCCATTCTCTTGATTCCTTCACACTAGGTTGAGTTTTATTGTTTTATAAATTGCCCGCCGCCGAAGTGGCGGGCGGGTAAATTACAGGAAGCTGGTACCGTACGCCAGTTTGGGCAGACCGTGGTACGCCGCAATGCTCTGGCCGATATCGGCGAAGGTCTCGCGACGGCCGACGGAACCAGCCTTGACCGGCTTGCCGTAGAACAGTACTGGGATGTACTCGCGGGTATGGTCGGTGCCGCTCCAGGTCGGGTCGCAACCGTGGTCAGCGGTCAGCACCACCACGTCGCCATCCTGCAGCAGGTCGAACAGCTCCGGCAGGCGGGAGTCGAAGTACTCCAGCGCATCGGCGTAGCCCTTCACGTCGCGACGGTGACCGTAGGAGGAGTCGAAGTCGACGAAGTTGGTGAAGACGATGGTGTTGTCACCGGCCGCTTTCACTTCTTCCAGAGTACGATCCCACAGCTCGGTCAGGCCGGTACCCTTCACCTTCTTGGTGATGCCCTGCTCGGCATAGATGTCGGCGATCTTGCCGATGGAAACCACCTGACCGCCCGCGTCCTTCATGTAGTCCAGCACGGTCGGTGCCGGCGGCAGCACAGAGTAGTCGTGACGGTTACCGGTACGCTTGAAGTTGCCCTTGCCACTACCCACAAACGGACGCGCGATAACACGACCGATGTTGTAGGGCTCCAGCAGCTCGCGCACGATGTGGCACAGCTCGTAGAGCTTCTCGAGGCCGTAGGTCTCTTCGTGGCAGGCAATCTGGAACACCGAGTCGGCAGAGGTGTAGAGGATCGGCTTGCCGGTGCGCATATGCTCTTCGCCCAGATCGTCCAGCACCTGGGTACCGGAAGCGTGGCAGTTGCCAAGATAACCGGGCAGACCAGCCTTCTCGACGATGGCGTCCAGCAGCTCCTGCGGGAAACTGTTGGTGTGATCCTTGAAGTAGCCCCACTCGAACAGTACGGGCACACCGGCGATCTCCCAGTGACCGGACGGAGTGTCCTTGCCGGAGGAGAGCTCCTGAGCGTAGCCGTAGGCACCGACTACCTCGATATCTTTCTTAAGACCTGCCGGGAAAGTGCCGGAGGCCTGTTCGCAAGCGTGGCCGAGGCCCAGCTTGCTCAGGTTCGGCAGATTGAGGGCACCGCGGCCCTGCGCTTCACCAGCCGCACACGCCTTGGCGATATGGCCAAGGGTATTGGCGCCCGTGTCTCCGAACTTGTCAGCGTCGGCGGCAGCGCCGATACCGAAAGAGTCCATCATCAGGATAAAGGTACGTTTCATGGGACTTCCCCTTGTTACAAATCAGTCAGGGTGATACGGCGGTACACTTCAGGCAGTGCCTCGGGCCGCTCGCCACCAATCCGGACAGCCGCCTGCACCATGCTGGCAGCCTGAGCGTATTGCTCTTCAGTCTGAGCGTGGATCATCGCGATCGGCTTGTCAGCATCGACGCTCTGACCCAGGCGGATAAAGTCGGTCAGACCAACCGCATAATCAAGTTTGTCACCGGCAGCGCGGCGACCACCGCCCATGGCGACCACGGCCAGACCCAGTTCGCGGGTATCCATGGCGGTCACGAAGCCGCTGTTGGCCGCGAAGACCGGGCGCACGATGGCGGCTTTGGGCAGGTAAGCGTCGTAACGCTCCATGAAATCGGCAGGGCCACCCAGGCCAGCCACCATGCGACCGAAGATCTCGGCAGCCTTGCCGTTATCCAGTACCGCCTGCAGCTTGGCGCGGGCATCGCGCTCGTCGCTGGCCAGACCTGCGGAGATCAGCATCTCGGCACACAGCGCCATGGTCACTTCGTGGATGCGTGGGTTGCGATATTCACCGGTCAGGTAGCGCACCGCTTCGCGCACTTCCACCGCGTTACCGGCGCTGGAGGCCAGTACCTGATTCATATCGGTCAAGAGCGCAGAGGTGCGGCAGCCAGCGCCGTTGGCCACGGCAACGATGCTCTTGGCCAGCTCTTCGGACGCTTCAAAGGTCGGCATAAAGGCACCGGAGCCCACTTTCACATCCATCACCAGCGCTTCGAGCCCGGAGGCGAGCTTCTTGGAGAGGATGGAGCCGGTGATCATGGCAACAGATTCGACGGTGGCAGTGATGTCACGTACTGCATAGATACGCTTGTCGGCCGGGGCGAGATCGCCAGTCTGGCCGATGATGGCGACACCCGCCTCTTTCACCACTTTCAGGAAACGATCGTTGTCGACCGAGGTCTGGTAGCCGGGGATGGCATCCAGCTTGTCGAGGGTACCGCCGGTGTGGCCCAGGCCACGACCAGAGATCATAGGTACGAAACCGCCGCAGGCGGCGACCATCGGGCCAAGCATCAGGGAGACAACGTCACCCACTCCACCGGTGGAGTGCTTGTCGACAATCGGGCCACCCAGATTGAGGTGATCCCAGGTCAATACCATGCCGGAGTCACGCATGGCGCAAGTCAGGGCAACCCGCTCATCCATGGTCATGTCTTTGAAGTAGACCGCCATCGCCAGCGCCGCAATCTGGCCCTCGCCGATGGTGTTGTTGGTAATGCCCTGGACGAAGAATTGAATCTCTTGGGTACTGAGCGCTTCACCGTTGCGCTTCTTGCGAATAATTTCTTGAGGCAAAAACATCTTTCATTCCCTCCGCCATTGCTGGCGTTACACAAGCCTGAATCCTTGCCCACGCACCACAGGTGGGGGCTTAACAGGGCGGACAGCAGTCCGCCCTCTCATCAACCTATTAGTAACCGCTGGTGTTGGCCGGCTTGTCGCCATGCCCCAGAGTGGCCAGCAGACTGGCCAGCAGGCTGGATGCACCAAAGCGGAAGGTACGGGCGGATACCCAGTCGTTGCCGAGGACCTCTTCGGCCATGGCCAGGTACTGACCGGCAACGGCGGCATCTTTCACGCCACCAGCAGGCTTGAAGCCGACTTTCGGATTCTTGGCCTTGATCACTTCCATCATGATGCGTGCCGCTTCTGGGGTCGCATTGACCGGCACCTTGCCGGTGGAGGTCTTGATGAAGTCGGCACCGGCATCGATACAGATTTCGGAAGCGCGACGGATCAGCGCCTCTTCTTTCAGCTCACCGGTTTCGATGATCACTTTCAGCAGCACGTTGGCACCGCAGGCCTCTTTACAGGCTTTGACCAGATCAAAACCGATCTGTTCATTGCCAGCCATGAAGGCGCGATACGGGAACACCACGTCCACTTCGTCAGCACCGTAGGCGACAGCGGCACGGGTCTCGGCCACGGCGATCTCGATGTCGTCGTTGCCGTGCGGGAAGTTGGTCACGGTCGCAATGCGTACGTCGGCAGCGCCGATCTCACGCAGGGTCTTGCGAGCGATAGGGATAAAACGGGGGTAGATGCAGACAGCGGCGGTCAGACCGGCCGGTGACTTGGCCTTATGGCACAGGTCGATCACCTTCTGATCGGTGTCGTCATCGTTCAGGGTGGTCAGGTCCATCAGGTTCAGGGCGCGCTGAGCGGCCACTTTCAGGTCAGTCATTCTGTTCTCCAAAGTCTCGATTTAATCCAGATAACCGGGCACCACCATACCATCCAGCGATGGATGCACAGGCAGTAATCCCCAGCTATACGGGAATGGAATTACAGTGCGAATGCACCGGCACTATCGGGATGCTATTCAAAACACCCTGCAGGCACTGCGACTGTAAATAAGGCAAGAGCCCTGTCACTTTCTTACAAAAGTGCGGACTTGGTTCCATGAAGACTTGAGAAAGGCCGACCGCATCTGACCCAACTTCCCAATCAATTCCATTTGACCGCCAACACCCGATTTCATCGAGTATTAGTCATTGCCAGCACCCTGCTGGCAACGCCTATTTCAGCCGAGATACCCCCTGTTTGCAAGCCGGATTTGCCAATTTCAGAGGTACCTCACATCTGGCAAATCCAGGTCTAAAAAAGCCTTACGAAAAGAAACGAGTCAGGATCCAGGAGTAGGCCAATCCCCCCAGATAGACCC
>NZ_CAWNZT010000356.1:0-8523 GCF_963878965.1 Aeromonas sp. HMWF015
TGGTGTCGATGAAGGTACCTGTCATGGAGACCAGCCCCTGCTCCACACACGAATCGGTCTTGGCTGCCGCCGCCGCGATGGGCGCAGAGCCCAGTCCCGATTCGTTGGAGAAGACCCCGCGCGCCACCCCTGACTGAATGGCCAGCATGATGCTGGCACCGACGAAGCCGCCGGTCGCCGCATGGCCGGTGAAGGCACTATCGATAACCAGCATGACGGCATCGGGCAGGGCGCTGGCGTTGTTCACCAGCACGCCCAGACAGGCGACGATGTAGAAGATGGCCATGAAGGGCACCACCTTGCTCGACACGCTGGAGATGGATTTGATCCCCCCCAGAGTCACCAGCGCCACGATCAGGGTCAGCACCACGGCGGTCGCTTCACGGGGCACCGAGAAGGAGAGGCTCATGGCGTCGGAGATGGCATTGACCTGCGGGAAGGTACCGATCCCGAAGAAAGCCACGCCGATGCCGAACAGGGCAAACAGCTTGGCCAGCGGCTTGGAGCCGAGCCCCTTCTCCAGATAGTACATGGGGCCACCCGCCATCTGGCCATTGGCATCCTGCTCGCGATATTTCACCGCCAGCAGACACTCGGCGTACTTGGTGGCCATGCCGAACAGCGCCGCCATCCACATCCAGAACAAGGCACCCGGGCCCCCCAGCTTGATGGCGGTGGCCACCCCGACGATATTGCCGGTGCCGATGGTGGCAGAGAGTGCGGTACAGAGGGCGCCGAAGCTGGAGACATCCCCCTGCTTGCCCTGCCCCTGATCGCGGCCAAAGACCAGACGCAGAGCGAGCGGCAAGCGCACCACCTGAAGCAGACCCAGACGCAGGGTGAGATAGATACCGGTCCCGACCAGCAGGATCAGCAGGGGTGGACCCCAGATAAAACTATCGATGGCGGTTAACGCCGATTGAATTGATGACATGCATCCTCCTTAAGAAACAGAAATTAAGGAGGAGAAGGATGATCTTCCCATAGGTGTCGCGATCGGCCAGAGGCGATCGGATGCGGGCCAAGCCCAGGTACAACCATCCCATCCCCTCTGTCCTTTTGCCTGAGAGTTTCCGGCGCCAGCCTGCCCTTGCGGGTAGTCATGGTGCCTTGCTCCTTCGGCGCCCGATTTAACGGGTCTCTCCAGAGTATCGTCCAGTAGCAGTCCACACCGGTTGCCCGGTACCTGAAAGATTCACTTCTTCGGTGGATGGTTGCCCATCGCTCTCCTGCTACCTTCATCCGAACTAGTTTGGATTAGGAAGTCGGCATGTTAATCCAAAAAATGTGAGCTGTCTCGCACTTGGCCGCCCCCATTTATATTTTTTTAGTGACCATCAGAATCGCAGCAAGAATGTTAAATGTTAGTTAAGTATCAACAAGTTAGGCTCTCACGGATCAAATGTGGCCCAAACGGGAAAAATGGCGGATAGAGAACAGTGATCCCTCTCGTTTCGCCAAGAAAATCTTGCCGACATATCCAATCAAAATGCTTGCGCACAGAATCAATAAGCCGATAATCCGCTGCATAACCAATCACTTTGTTATCAATTTATGCACTGTGTTCGGTTGGTCCCACCGGACCGCTCGCCTGACCCGGCCGTCGCCGGTTCAATCGCATATGGCTTGGGCATATCACGCCCCCTAAGGATGACCAAAAGAGAATGAACGAGACCCTGGTTGCAAAAGATGTGGTCGCACAAGATTACCGTCAGCTGGTTGAACAATTCGGCTCCCCCCTGCTGCTGCTCGACAAGGCAGCCGTCCGCAAACAGTATCGGGCCCTGGCCGCAGCCCTGCCCGATGTACGATTGCACTATGCACTCAAACCCCTGCCCCATGAGGCGGTGGTCTCTGTCTTGAAGGAAGAGGGGGCCTGTTTCGACTTGGCCACCAATGGCGAAGTCGATCTGGTGCGCAGTCAGGGGGTTCGCCCGGGACGTTGCATTCATACCCATCCCATCAAGCGCGACAGCGATATCCGTTACGCGCTGGAGTTCGGCTGCACTGTGTTTGTCTATGACAACCCGCTGGAGCTGGAAAAGTTCATTCCCTACAAGGACGAAGTGAAACTGCTGCTGCGGGTCAGCTTCCCGAACCCCGAGACCAAGGTCGATCTCTCCAAAAAGTTCGGCTGCACTCCGGAGCAGGCGCTGCCGCTGTTGCAACTGGGCCACGCCAAGGGGATCAAGGTGATGGGGCTGTCGTTCCACGTCGGCTCTCAGGTACCTCATGCCCGTCGCCATGTGCAGGCCATCGACGCCTGCCGCGAGATCATGGAGCAGGCCTGGGCGCTCGGGCTCAAGCCCTGGGTACTGGATATCGGCGGCGGTTTCCCGGTGGATTATGAGGGGGGCGAGTTCGATATCGACGGCTTCTGCGCGCCGATCCGCGAAGCACTGGCCAAGTTGCCCGCTACCGTGCAGAAGATTGCCGAACCGGGCCGCTTTATCAGCGCGCCGGCCATGACTTCGGTATCCAGCGTGATGGGCAAGGCGCACCGCGGCGACAAGATCTGGTACTACCTGGATGACGGCCTCTACGGCAGCTACAACGGCCAGCTCTATGACCACGTCACCTATCCGGTGAGCACGCCTTATGCCAGCGGCGAGCAACACAACTCGGTGCTCTCCGGCCCCACCTGCGACAGCGTGGATGTGATCCGCGATGGCATCATGCTGCCGGATCTGGCTATCGGCGAACTGGTGGTTGGCAAGGTGATGGGCGCCTACACCTGGGCCTCCGCCTCCACCTTCAACTTTTTCCCCAAGGCCAGCATCCTCATTCTGGACAGCAGCCAGAAGGGGCAGAAGCTGGTGGCAGTAGCCTGAGCACACCGCTCGCTCGCCAACAGGTTCACTGGGCAAAACAAGAGGGGGAAGCTTGCGCTTCCCCCTCTCTCATTCCACCAACCCCTATCAGATAAACTGACTGGTCAGCAGCCAGCCGGTGTAGGCGACGAAGCAGGTGAGCAGCACGCCCCCCTCCAACCGGTTGATGCGGCCCTGCCCCTTGCGGCCCAGACACATCACCAGCAGCAGCAGGGTCAGCCCCATCATGATGCTCCAGTCACGGGTGAGCACCTCCGGCGCCACATCGAGCGGGTGGATGCCCGCCGCAATCCCCACCACCGCCAGGGTGTTGAACAGGTTGGAGCCGAGCACGTTGCCAAGAGCCAGATCATGCTCCTTCTTGCGAATGGCGATAAGCGAAGAGGCCAGCTCCGGCAGAGAGGTCCCTACCGCGACTATGGTGAGACCAATCACCAGATCGCTGATACCAAGTGCCTGAGCGATGGTCACCGCCCCCCAGACCAGCAGGCGGGAAGCACCGATCAGCAGCACCAGCCCGACCACCAGCCAGAAGATAGCGCTCTTGAGGGACATTCCCTCGCTCTCGATATCCTCGGCGGTCTCGGTATCCAGCGCATCTCCCTTGCCATTCATGCCAGCCCAGATGGACCAGCCCATCAGGGCAACGAAGACGGCCCCCAGAATGACCGCATCCATCCGGCCCAGATGACCATCGATCAGCAGAGCGCCGGAGAGCAGGGTAATACCGAGCAGGATCGGGATCTCCTTGCGCACTACCTGAGAGGCCACCGCGATAGGGCTGATCAGTGCCGTCAGACCCAGGATCAGCGCGATATTGGTGATGTTGGAGCCATAGGCATTGCCAAGCGCCAACCCGGGATTGCCCTGGGACGCCGCCAGCGCCGAGACCACCATCTCCGGGGCCGAGGTACCAAAACCGATGATCACCATGCCGATCAGCAGCGGCGGCATCCCCGCATAACGGGCAGTGGCGGCGGCACCGTCGACAAACTTGTCTGCACTCCAGACCAGCAGCGCCAGTCCGGCAATCAGGGCAACAAAAGCCAGGGTCATAGGATCTTCATCTCTTGTTATCTGCAACGAAGCGCCAGCCCGAACGGGCAGGCACCATGGGAAAGTGGCGCCAGTGTAGCTGTGCCACCTCCCATTTCAAGGGGAAATCAAACCGTGATTAACATTTCACAGTGCAGCCAGCAGGCTCGCGGCATCGGAGACCTCGAACTTGCCCGGTGCCTCCACAAACAGCTGCTCGACCACACCATCGTTGGCGATCAACGCAAAGCGCTGGGCGCGCACGCCGCCAAAGGCACCGGTATCCTTGGCCAGATCCAGCGCCCGGGTCCAGCTGCCATCGCCATCCGCCAGCATGGTGATCGCCTCTGCATTCTGGGCCATCTGCCAGGCCCGCATCACGAAAGCGTCGTTGACCGACAGACAACAGATGGCATCCACCCCTTTGGCCATAAACTGATCGGCCAGCACCACATAGCCGGGCAGATGAGCATTGGAGCAGGTGGGAGTAAAGGCGCCGGGTACCGCAAACAGCACCACTTTTTTACCGGCGAACAGCGTCTTGCTATCCCGCAGCTGCTTGCCCTCGGCGGTGATAAAGGTAAATTCGCCCGCAGGCAGGGGGTGTCCTACAGCAATCATGATTTCTCGTCCTGAGTCGTGATGGGAAGTCGCCAGTTTATCCCAGAGTGACGATGCCGCCTAACAGCGGCTCTGAGCCTGACCATGGATAGCGGCAGGCATTTTCCCCTTGGGCAGACTACTCTTGAGCTGGTTTCACGGCGCCAGGAGGCCCCATGCAACACTATTACGATGGTCTGGAAATTCGTCCCCCCGCCATGCGCGAACAGCAGCAACTGGACCAGCTCAATCATCAGCTTACCCATGTCAGTCAATATTGCGCCGGTTACTCCAGCGCCTATCGCCAGTGCCGCCTCGAGGATCTGGCAGAGCTGGCCACCCTGCCACTGCTCGATAGCAAAGAGCTCTTTGCCGCTCAGCAAGCTCATCCCCCCTTTGCCGGTCTCACCGGCCGTCCGGCCAGTCAGGCGCTGCGGGTCTTCTCCTGTCCGGGCCAGCTGGCCATCCCCGAGTATGCGGGTGCTGACTGGTGGGGGGCCGCCCGGGCGCTGTTTGCCGCCGGTTTCAAGGCGGGGGAAGTGATGCTCAACGGCCACGACTATCATGCTGGCCCCACCGCCTTTATCTTCGATAACGGCGCCCGCCAGCTGGGGGCTCCCGTGGTACCCTGCGGGCCCCAC
Organism: Aeromonas sp. HMWF015; assembly: GCF_963878965.1. Classification (NCBI taxonomy): domain Bacteria; kingdom Pseudomonadati; phylum Pseudomonadota; class Gammaproteobacteria; order Aeromonadales; family Aeromonadaceae; genus Aeromonas; species Aeromonas sp. HMWF015. Next base: position 5,108 of record NZ_CAWNZT010000356.1, read on the forward strand.
GATACCCAGCGCCAGCTGGAGGCACTGCTGCGCTATCAACCCACCGGCTACGTCGGCCCGCTGGTGACCCTGCTCGACCTGCTGGAAGCGGCCGAGGCGGCGGAGATCCCGAGCGACTCGCTGCGCCGCGCCCTATTGTGCGAAGCAACCCATCCCGAAACTGCACCGCTGCGCGCCATTCACGGCATTGCGGCCCTCAACTGTCTGGTGTGGCAGGATGTGGGGGTGGTAGCCTACGAGAGTCAGCCCGGTCAGGGCTTTATCGTCAACGAGAGCTGCATCATCGAGATCATCGATCCCGCCAGCGGCAATCCCGTGAGTGGCGATGAAACAGGCCAGCTGGTGGTGACCCGGCTCGATCTGGAGTATCCGCTGCTGCGGCTAGCCACCGACTGGCAAGGTCACTGGCTCGCCAAACCGAGCGCTTGCGGGCGCACCAACCGGCGCCTCAAGCTGGTGTAGCAGACCAAGTAAATGCACAAAGGCAGACGGGCAGCCATCAGGCTGCCCGTCTTGTCTCTGGAGAAGAGAATATATGAAGTTGGTCAGCGTCTCGCCTGCCAGGTGGCGATGGCGAGCAGGGAGTCGGGGGTAAATTCGCTGGCACGCTCGGCGATCTCGGCCAGGCTCATCCAGTGCACCGCGCTCACCTCTTCGGCCTGCAACTGCAGCGGCCCCTGATAGTGGCAACTGAAGAGGCCACCCCAGACCCGGTAGCCCTCCCCTTCTGCATAAAAGCTGCCAAAGCCCTGCAGAGGAACATCCATAATCCCCAGCTCCTCGGCCAGCTCGCGGCGGGCGGAGCGCTCCATCTCCTCACCGGTGGTGACCACGCCACCGGCGCAGGCATCCAGCATGCCGGGGCAGAAATCCTTGCTGAGGGTGCGTCGCTGCACCAGGATCCGATCCGCGTCGTCGAGCACCAGAATATAGCTGGCGCGATGGCAGAGATTCTCCCGCCGCACCTTGGCTCGCTCGGCCACGCCAATCACCCGGTTGTTCCCGTCCACCACATCAACCCATTCCACGCACAGGCCCTTTTATTTGTTCCATTCAAGCCCGCAGTATATCGGTGCGGTGGTTTGCAATGGCACAACTTTTTCGATGATGCCGTCAATTTGCCGAGCTCACTGGCAAAATAAGGATTCATGCAAATCTTTATAAACCGTCATATCAGTGTCATCGACCGACACCATAGTGTGCCCTGTCCAGGCAATCAGGGAACCGTGTGATGAAGGTATTCAAGCAGTTATCCCCACGGCAGATCGCTCGCTACATCAAGAGCTTTCATCGAGGCTATTTTACCATCGAGTCGCTGGGGACATTTGAATTCAACGCGGGCAGGATCAGCCTCCATGGCCTGACCTGCCGCCAGCGGCTGAGACTGGCTCGCCAGATCAATCTGGCGGTCAGACAACTTGGTCACCGTGACCCCTTGCCGGACATGTGAGTCAAAGGGTCTTGCCCTACTGTCTGTTGTGCATCCATGCTTTGCCCGCCGGTTACTCGCCGCGCGGGCCGTTTTCGATATCGGTAATGATGCCGTTGCGCACCGTCACAAAGCGCATGAACTCGTTCTTGCCGAAGTTGTAGGTCCAGCGTTCACCATATTTGACCTGTACCATGTTGCCAAACTGGTTCTCCTCGTTGCGGTTGAGCTCTTCACGCAACATCGGCTCACCGCACTTGAGCAGCATCTCGGCGGTGGTGTCTCCCTCGGTGATCAGGGCGTTCTTGCAGCGCATGGCATCGGCACTGGCCGGAATGCTCAGCAGCAACAGAGCAAGCCCCGCTACTTTCTTCATCTTCTTGCTCATCGGGTTCTCCTTATCCTCTCTAATGAGTCGCAGTATGCCTGTTCCCGTTTCTGAAAAAACCAGTCAATGGCGCAAAAGTGCCGCCCTTTTCTGCTCTCCAGCCCGCTGGTCGCGACAAATGCTGTCTATCACATAACCCAAAAACAAACGGCGATCCGAGGGTCGCCGTTTGCATCAAGCCAGCAGGATCACAGGATGTCCAGCAGCTCGACTTCAAATACCAGTGCAGAGTAAGGCGGGATGGAGCCCGCGCCACGGGCACCGTAGGCCAGATCGTGGGGGATATAGAGCTTCCACTTGGAACCAACCGGCATCAGCTGCAGCGCTTCAACCCAGCCAGCAATCACGCCGGTCACCGGGAATTCAGCCGGCTGGCCGCGAGCGACGGAGCTGTCGAATACGCCACCGTGGGTGAAGGTACCGTGGTAGTGCACACGCACGGACTGACCGGCTACCGGAACGGCACCGTTGCCTTCAACCAGCACTTCGTACTGCAGACCGGAGTCGGTCACTTTCACTTCAGCGCGCTTGGCGTTATCAGCCAGGAAGGCTTCGCCGTCAGCAGCTGCGGCCTTGGCGGCGGCTTCCTGCTCTTCTTGCATACGCGCAGTGATCACCTGGAAGGCATCATTGATATCGTCACGGCTGACCGCGAACTCCAGACCATTCAGGGCATCTGCCAGACCTTGTTGCAGGGCCGGGATATCCAGACCGGCGAAGGCTTGCTGCGCCAGCTGATCACCCATGTTGCGGCCGATGCCATAGCTGGCCTTCTGTTCGATAGAGTCGTATTGGGACATTGAGATGTTGCTCCAGATCCATGTAGTAAAGAGGCGGGATAATATCAGACTTTTGGCTGGGGTGCTGCCGGGGGTGCCCCTGATTTCCCCGTCAGTGGGAGGAACTTCACACAAGATGCGGATGAACGCCGCCCAACGGCGGCGATCTGCTTAACCGCGATCCAGCAAGACTCTGACCGCAGCCACCTTGGCGCCATCGGTGATATTGACCCGACCATCATCCGAAGTGCCCATATTCACTCCGTGCGGCACCATGCCACCGCGCCAGCCCATGCCGGACATATGCACTTCGCTCACCCCGGTGAACTCGATGATGATACGCACGTTGTCGGCATTGACCCCGGCCCCCGGCATCAGGCTGGCACGCCCCGCCAGCGCCTGCTGCATCTCCTGCAGGGTTTCCAGCCCAGCCAGCGCGGTCGGCGCATGGCCCGAGCTTAAAATGCGCTCGCAACCGGCAGCAACTATGGTCTCCAGATCGAGGCGCCAGTCGGAGGAGAGGTCGATGGCGCGATGGAAGGTGACCCCCAACGATCCTGCTGCATCCACCAGCTGTTTGAGCTTGGCGGCAGGCACCCGCCCCTCCTCATCCAGCAGACCGACCACCACCCCTTGCAGCCCCGCAGCACGTGCCGCCGCGATATCCAGCAGCATCATCTCGAACTCGCCGTCGTTGAAGCAAAAATCCCCGGCGCGCGGGCGGATCATGGCGTACACCGGCACAGTGGCGTGGCGGGCTGCCTGCTGCATAAAGCCGTAGGAGGGGGTCAGGCCGCCCAGACCCAGCGCAGAGCAGAGC
>NZ_CAWNZT010000356.1:8533-38653 GCF_963878965.1 Aeromonas sp. HMWF015
ATGCGATCCGCCCCGGATTGTTGGGCGGTGAAGAGGGATTCCAGGTTGTCGATACAGATTTCAAGACGGGTCATGAGGACTCCTTTTTCGGGGAGATCAGACCCCACATCTGATCTCATAGATTGAGCAAGGCTGCGCCGCGCACACCACCGGCGCCGCCGAAGCGGGCCTGGCGGATCTCGGGCAGGGCGACCCCGGGCAGCAAGTGACCGGGCAGACGCAGCGGCAGCTGTTCATAGAGGGCGGGCAGGCCGCTCAGGCCGCCCCCCAACACCACCACCTCGGGATCAATCACCGAAATGGCGGTGGCAAGCCCGGCGGCCATGATCTCCAGCCAGCAGTCGACCGTCTCGACCGCATGGGGTTCATGGGCCTCGAAGCGTCCCACAATCTGGTGACCCGTGGCGCGCTGGCCATGGAAATGGTGATAGAGACGCTCCAGACCGGTGCCGGAGGCATAGGTTTCAAAACAGACCAGACGGCCGCAGCCGCAACGGGGACGGGGCAACTCGGGGTACTTCATCAGCATGGTCGCGGGCAAGGGGTAGTGACCAATCTCGCCAGCCAGCCAGTTGCGCCCCTGAATAAGCTTGCCCGCCAGATAGACGGCGCCGCCGATGCCGGTGCCGATGGTGACGCCAAGCGCACTGCCTGCGCCGTCGGCGGCACCCTGATGCACTTCGGACCAGAGGAAGCAGTTGGCGTCGTTATCCACCTTGACCGGCCGCTCCAGCAGCTCGGCCAGATCGGCGCCCAGATGGCGACCATTGATGGAGGGCAGATTGGCCGCCACTATGCTGTGATCGTGGCTGTTGATGACACCGGGAAAACCGATGCCGACCGAGCCCCGTGCGCCGAAGCGGGCATCCGCCTGCTCGACCCGGGAGCGGATCAGCTGCTGCAACCCCTCGTAATCGTTGCCCGGGGTGCTCATGCGCTCCTCGTGGCAGAGGTTCAATGCACCGTCATAGACCGCAAAGGCGATCTTGGTGCCACCGATATCAAAGCCGTAATACATGCCAGCACTCCCTTGTCAGCCCGTGTTTATCCAACTCTGTTTCAAGGGGGACATTGTATTAATTCGCAAAAAAAATAAAGTGACCGGGGACGAAAAACGGGAGAGTGATCAGAGCAAACGGCTCATTTGTCGCTGCAGGCAGGGCTGCCCGAGGCTTATCAGGGTGCGCTCCTCGCCATCAAAGACAAAGCCGCGGCGCAGGTAGAACCCCTCGCCGATGTGGTTGCCATCCAGCAGCCACAATTTGACGCTATGGCAACCGGCGCGGCGCATCTGCATCGCCACCGCCTGCCACAGCCGTTTGCCATAGCCTTGTCGCCAGTGGTCGGGATGGAGGTAAAAAGCGCGGATCAGGGCGCTGCTCTGCCCCGCTTCCTGCTGTGGTTGCCAGTAGAGCAGGCCGATCACTACCTCATCGAGACAGAGCAGCATGGGCCTTGGGCCTGGCTCGGCCAGACGGCTCTGCCAGATCTGCAGATGGGCGGTGACGTCCAGCTGCTCCAGCATGTCGGCGCCGAGCACCTGGCCATAGGCAGCGAGCCAGCTGGCTCGCTGCATCACCGTCATGGCGGCGGCATCGTCGCTGCGCGTCATGCGCAGGCTTATGCCTTGCATTGGGGCACCAGACCGTTGGCGCGGGCCTGCTCATAGAGCGGCAACACTTGCGCCTGCTGCGCCTGCAACTCGGCGATCCGGTTCTCGTTGCTCGGGTGGGTGGAGAGCAGTTGCGGCGGGGTGTTGCCACCGGCGGCGGCACTCATGTTTTGCCACAGGGGAACGGCTTCGGCCGGATTGAAACCGGCACGCGCCATCAGCTCAAGCCCGAGCCGATCCGCTTCGCTCTCCTGAGTACGGCCGTAGGGCAGCATCACCCCCACCTCAACCCCGAGGCCAAGGGCGGCCATGGTGGCGCCGCGATACTCGCTGGTGCCCATGGCGATGTCCGCAGCCGCCAGACCGATCCCCGCCAGCTGGCTGCGCGAGAGTCGCTCGTTGGAGTGCTGGGCCAGCACGTGAGTCAGCTCGTGGCCGATGACGGTCGCCAGCTGATCCTGATTCTTGGCCACCTTGAGCAGGCCGCTGTAGACCCCGATCTTGCCGCCGGGCAGGGCGAAGGCGTTGACCTGTTTGGAGTCAAACACCACCACTTCCCAGTTGGTGATGCCATAGCTGGCCGGCACCTGGGCGGTCACCGCCTTGGCGACACAGGAGACATAGGCGTTGAGTTTGGCATCCTTGCTCACCTTCTCCTGCTTCTTCATCTGCTCGAAGGAGTCGGCGCCCAGCTGGTTCATCTGCTGGGGAGAGTAGAGCAGCATCTGGCTGCGGCCGGTCGGCGACTGGGCGCAGGCGACCAGCAGGGAACTACAGAGGGCTACCAGGCCAAACTTGGTGAGGGACGCAATCATGAAGGGATCCTTTGCCATAACGTTGCCCTATTCTCGGAAATGCCGCCCTGCGACGCAAGGGAGCCAGCCCCCGGCTGGCGGAAAAATATCCATCCAGCGCTATTAACAAAACTGACAGCCGACAAAAACAAAACGAGCCCGCTTGGGGCTCGTTTTATCAGGGCATGCTGACTGCAGGCAATTACATGATACCCAGCTTTTTCAGGTCAGCCTGTACCACCTTGGCCGGCACCGGCACGTAGCCATCTTTGGCAACGATGTTCTGGCCTGCTTTGGAGAGCATCATCTTGACGAACTCTTGCTCCATCGGGGAGAGCGGCTTGTTCGGATGCTTGTTCACGTAAACGTACAGGAAGCGTGACAGCGGATACTTGCCGGTGATGGCGTTATCGGAGGTCGCTTCGATGAAGGTCTTGCCATCTTTGGAGAGCGGTACTGCACGCACGCCGGAGGTGACATAACCGATACCGGAATAGCCGATGCCGTTCAGGGAGGCAGAGACAGACTGCACCACGGAGGCAGAACCCGGCTGCTCGTTCACGCCGCTCTTGAAGTCGCCGTTACACAGGGCGTGCTCCTTGAAGTAACCGTAGGTACCGGATACGGAGTTGCGACCGAACAGTTGCAGATCCTTAGAGGACCAGTTGCCGTCCAGACCCAGATCAGACCACTTGGTGGCAGCCTTGGCTTCGCCGCACTTCAGGGTGCTGGAGAAGATGGCGTCGATCTGCGGCATGGTCAGCCCCTTGATGGGGTTGTCCTTGTTGACGAACACAGCCAGGGCATCGACTGCAACGCGGATGGCTGTCGGCTTGTAGCCGTAACGCTTCTCGAATGCTTCCTCTTCACCGGCCTTCATGGCACGGCTCATCGGGCCGAACTGGGCAACACCTTCGGTCAGGGCAGTCGGGGCGGTAGAAGAACCGGCGGCCTGGATCTGCACGTTGACGTTGGGGTACAAACGCTTAAATTCTTCGGCCCACAGGGTCATCATGTTGGCCAGGGTGTCCGAGCCGACAGAGGACAGGTTGCCCGAAATGCCGCTGGTCGGTGTGTAATCCGGCAGGTCTTTATCCACACCGGCAGCCAGGGCGCTGACAGAAAACAGGGTTGCTGCGGTGAATCCGATTACACCAGCCAGTTTGTTGAGTTTCATCCAATCTCTCCAAAGTTACAGAAGGTCCGTTCTTAAGACGGCGCCAGTATCTGACCTGGCAGTGACAAATTTATGGATTTAATGTGACACTTTAATGACATGGCGACAGATTTGAACAAATGAAAAGAGGGCCCGTTCAAAGGCCCTCTTTTTGCAGCTAACCCATTGCCATAAAAGACTATTTAATCACCACCATGCGGCCAGGAATGAGAAAGCTGAAGCGGCTGCCAAGGCCGACCCGGCTCTCGATATCGAGCTGGCAGTCGTGATGACTGAGGGCATGCTTGACGATGGCAAGGCCCAAGCCTGAACCGCCGGTGTGGCGCGAGCGTGCCTTGTCGACCCGATAGAACCGCTCGGTCAGCCGCGCCAGATGCTCGGGGGCAATCCCCTCCCCTTCATCGCTCACGGCAAACAACGCCATCGCCCCCTGCTTGCGCCACTCCACGGTAATTTTTCGCCCCGCCGGGGTGTAGTGGATGGCGTTATAGACCAGGTTGGAGACAGCACTGCGCAGCTGCTCCTGATCCCCGCGCACCAGCAAATTGGGCTGCACCACAAATTCGAGCTGGTGGGCCCGTTCGCCCGAGAGCGCTCGCGCCTCCTGCTCCAGCAGCCCCAGCATGGCAGGCATGTCCACCAGATGGGAGAGATCCACGGTCGGAGCCGCCTCGATACGGGAGAGGGTGAGCAGCTGATTGACCAGATTATCCATCCGGATGGTCTGCTCCATCATCACCCGATGCGCTTTGGCCCACATGGCGGGCGGGGGCGGCTCCTCGGTCATCTCCAGATAGCCCTTGAGCACGGTCAGCGGGGTGCGCAGCTCGTGGGAGACGTTGGAAACGAAGTGCTTGCGGGTCTTCTCGAGACTGCGCAAGCGGGTGACATCCCGCACCACCAGCATCGCCTGATCGGAGGCGTAGGGCATGATGCGAAACTCGAGAAACTTCTCCTCATTGACCGGGGAGTGCATCTCGAGGGGCTCGTCATATGCCCCCTTGCCCAGATAGGCGTTAAAGGCCGGATTGCGAATGAGGTTGCCGATATGCTGGCCGGCATCCTCCGGCCAGCGAAAACCGAGTAGTTGCTCCGCCAGCCGGTTGCACCAGAGGATGCTGCCATCGGTGCGAAACACCACGGCGGCATCGGGCAGTGCCTCGGCCCCCTCCCGGAAGCGGCGGATCAGCCCCGCCAGCTCGCGGCGACGGGCACGGTGACGCTGCTGCAGCTTGTAGATACCGTTGAAGATGTACTCCCAGCTGCCACTGCCGCTGGGGGGCACCAGGCTGCGGTCGTGCCACAACCAGTCAGAGAGCCGCTTCTGGAAGCGATAGTGCCAGCCCAGATGCAATACGGCCGCCACCAGCAGGCAGAGGGCAAGATGATCAATCAACCAGCCAACCAATGCGAAGGGGGCGTAAAAAAACGCCATTCGCCACAACTGTCGCCGCCAGGCGTAAGGTTGCAACATAACTGCCTCTAGAGACGGGTTGAGAAGCGGTATCCGGCTCCACGCACCGTCTGGATCAATCTGTCGTGCCCTGTCTCTTCAATCGCCTTGCGCAGGCGACGAATATGCACATCCACGGTTCTGTCCTCGACGTACACATTGGTACCCCAGACATTGTTGAGCAACTGTTCACGGCTGTAGACCCGCTCGGGGTGAGTCATAAAGAAGTGCAGCAGCTTGAATTCGGTCGGCCCCATGTCGAGCGCCTTCTCTTCGGCACTGACCCGGTGGGAGACAGGATCAAGTTTCAGCCCCTGCACCTCGATCACCTCGTCTACCGAGGTGGGAGAGACGCGGCGCATCACCGCATGGAGGCGAGCGGTCAGCTCCTTGGGCGAGAACGGCTTGGTGATGTAGTCGTCGGCACCGGCCTCCAGACCACGGACCTTGTCCTCCTCTTCACCGCGAGCGGTGAGCATCACCACCGGGATCTGGCGCGTCACCTCATCCTGCTTGAGCTGCTTGATAAACTGGATGCCACTGCCGCCCGGCATCATCCAGTCGAGCACGATGAGTTCGGGGTAGGGTTCGCGCACCTTCGCCAGTCCATCGGCGTAATCTTCCGCTTCAATCGTCTCATATCCCTTCTGCTCCAACACGAAGCAGAGCATTTCGCGGATCGGTGCTTCGTCCTCGACCACCAGAATTCGCTTAGCCATTCCCTTCTCTCTCCTCTGTGAAGATGGGTGCGCCAATTATTAGAATTTTCTGTGACACTTTTATGACTTTATGACAGGCGGGATGATAAACGTTTTCAGATTCAGTTGGCAGCAGTACGTTGCAACAAGTCCCACCGGTTGCCGCTGATATCCTCAAACACCACCACGGTGCCATAAGGCTCGTCACGGGGCTGTTCACAAAAATGAACACCGTACGCCTGCATGCGCTGGTAATCCCCCCAGAAATCAGTGGTCTCGAGGAACAGAAATACCCGGCCACCGCCCTGCTGGCCGATGGCGGCCTGCTGCTGCGCATTGGCCGCTTGTGCCAGCAGCAGTGCAGAACCGGAGGCGCCTTTGGGGGCAACCCGCACCCAGCGCTTGCCCGGTTTGCCCGGTTCATCGAGCCGAGTGTCTTCCAGGAGCGCAAAGCCAAGTCCCTCGGTAAAAAAGCGAATGGCCTGATCGTAATCAGCCACCAGCAGAGTCAACGCCCCTATGTGTTGTGACATGGCAGAAAATCCTCAACGGATGAGTCAACGGGCGCAATGCCCCGGCCAGGGCGCATCATAGCGGCTGGATGGGCAGGGCTCCAGCCATCATGTGCGTCTTGAAAACAACCGGTGAGGGGGAGTGAGCACTCAAGGCGCTTCGCGCAGCGTCCGGTAGAGGGTGGTGCGGCTGATCCCCAGCTGGCGCGCGGCCTCGCTGACGTTGCCGCCGCATGCCGCCAGCGTTTGCTGCACCTGCCGCCGGGTTTGTTCACGCAAGCTGGTCGCCTCCCCCATCGGCAAGGCGCCGGGCTCTGTGGCCACACTGGGCAGATGCAGGTGGGCGGGTTCTATCCAACCCAACCCCTCTGCCAGCACACAGGCCACTTCCAGTGCCTGCTTGAGCTGGCGCACGTTGCCGGGCAGCGGATGGGCCAGCAGCTGTTGCTCCGCATCGCGGGTCAGACGCAGGGTCGGGTCCATCTCCGCCAACAGTCGCTGGATCAGCTCCAGACGCTCAGCTGCAGGCCAACGGCGCAGAGGCATCAGCTGCTGGCGCCAGCCGCAGATCCGGTAATAGAGGTCTTCGCGAAATGCGCCACTCTGCACCATGGCCGCCAGATCCCGGTGGCTGGCGCTGACTAGCCAGAAATCCACCGCCTCCGGCTTGTGACTGCCAACCGGCGTCACGCTGCGCTCCTGCAATACCCTCAGCAGTCGGGTTTGAGCCTGCAGCGGCAGTTCGCCAATTTCATCGAGCATCAGCATGCCGCCATGAGCTGCGCGCAGATAACCCTGACTGCCCTGGCTGCGGGCACCGCTGAAGGCCCCGCCCACATAACCAAACAACTCGGCTTCCACCAGATCTGCTGGTAACGCGCCGCAGTTGACGCACACCAGTGGCTGCTCCCGCCGACTCGACGCTCGGTGCAGGGCCCGCACCAGATGCTCCTTGCCGCTGCCAGTCTCCCCCTCGATAAGCAGCGAAATGCCGCGCTCCAGCATCTTGAGCGGCACCTGCTGCGGATGCGGCACCGGGCTTGAGTGACCCGGCAGCGCGGTGCAGGAAGGTGTCGCGTCCGCTTCTGGCACCAACCGCAAGCCACGCCCCTCGCGCAGCAGTTGTCTGCCGTCGAAAGGGTGCTGGCCGAGCCAGAGTCGACCTGCACGGTTGGCGCCGAGCAGTTCCCCCTCCTCTCCCAGCAACAGGCGAGCGGACCAGAGGCTCTGGGGATCGAGATCCACCAGCCAGCCCGGCTGGCGCGCCAAGAGTGCGTTTTCCAGCGTCATGGCCAACAGCCGCACCGTGCCCAGCATATCGCCGTCATGGTGAGCCGCATCGGTGGAGATATCGAGCACCCCCAGCAATTGTCCATCTGGCCCGAGCAACGGACAGGCGCTGCAACTGAGGAAGCTGTGCTGGGCGAAGAAGTGCTGATTGCCAAGCACCTGTACTTCGCTCTGCTCGGCCAGCGCGGTACCGATGGCGTTGGTACCCTTGCTCGCCTCCCCCCAGCGGGCGCCACTGCGCAAAAAGATACGCTCGGCATGGCGGGCGAACCCCTCATCACCACTGGCGGCCAGAATGGCCCCCTCACCGTCACACAACAACAGGCGACAGGGGCGACCCGCCAGCAGCTGGGCAAACAGCGGCAGCACGAAGCGCTGAAAGCAGGCGATCAGCGCCCTGTGCTGCTCCTGACGGGCCGACAGCTCCCCCTGAGGCAGCAGATCCAGATCGGCGCTCTGCTGGCGGCTCAGCCCCTGATGCAGGCAACGCTGCCAGGAACGCAGGATGGGACCTGGACCGGGTTGAAGTGACTCACTCATCACGCCTCCTGTTCACAAACAGCACGACTGTCTCGGCCACTGTCCAGAAACGGCACAGTTTTATCGCAATAGCCGTGGTCATTGGTTAACCAAGATACGCTGCCACACCCCATTTGATAACGTTTTTGTAACCTTTCACCTGCTGGTCAGACCCTTTGGCACGCCCCTTGCGATATCAGCTGGCAACCGGTCTGTCAGCCAGCCCGGTCAGGACCACACACATAAAGGATGATGAGATGATTTATACCGCTCCCGGTCAGGCAGGTGCCCTGGTCAGCTTCAAGTCCCGTTACGACAACTTCATCGGTGGTGAGTGGGTGGCACCTCGCGCCGGCCGCTACTTTGAAAACATCTCGCCAGTGGACGGCAAAGTATTCTGCGAGGTCGCCCGCTCCGACGCCGCCGATATCGAGCTGGCGCTGGATGCCGCCCACAAGGCGTTCACCAGCTGGAGCAAGACCAGCGTCACCGAACGCAGCAACCTGCTGCTGCGCATCGCCGATCGCATCGAGCAGAACATCGAACAGCTCGCCATCGCCGAAACCTGGGAAAACGGCAAGGCGGTACGTGAGACCCTGGCCGCCGACCTGCCGCTGGTGGTGGATCACTTCCGCTACTTCGCTGGCTGCATTCGTGCTCAGGAGGGCTCGGCCGCCGAGCTGGATCAGAACACCGTCAGCTACCACTTCAAGGAGCCCATCGGCGTGGTCGGCCAGATCATCCCGTGGAACTTCCCGCTGCTGATGGCCGCCTGGAAGCTGGCTCCTGTGCTGGCGGCCGGTTGCTGCAGCGTGCTCAAGCCCGCCGAACAGACCCCGGTCACCATCATGCTGATGATGGATCTCATCAAGGACATCCTGCCCCCCGGCGTGGTCAACGTGGTCAACGGCTTCGGCGCCGAGGCAGGTCAGGCGCTCGCCACCAGCAACCGGATCCAGAAACTGGCCTTTACCGGTTCGACCGAAGTGGGCGCCCATATCCTGCGCTGCGCCGCCGACAAGCTGATCCCCTCCACCGTGGAGCTGGGGGGCAAATCTCCCAATATCTACTTCGCCGACGTGATGCAGCACGAGAGCAGCTACATCGACAAAGCGGTAGAAGGGATGCTGATGACCTTCTTCAACCAGGGGGAAGTGTGTACCTGCCCCTCCCGCGCGCTGGTGCAGGCCAGCATCTATGACGACTTCATGGACAGGGTACTGGCCCGAGCCCGCACCATAGTGCAGGGCAATCCACTCGATACTGCCACTCAGGTGGGGGCGCAGGCGTCCCGCGAGCAGTTCGACAAGATCCTGGGCTACATGGAGATCGGCCGCGGCGAAGGGGCCAAGATGCTGATCGGCGGCGGCCCGGCCAAGGTGAGCGGACTGGAGGGGGGGTTCTACATCCAGCCCACCATCTTCTCCGGCCAGAACAAGATGCGGGTGTTTCAGGAGGAGATCTTCGGGCCGGCGCTCGGGGTCACCACCTTCAAGGACGAAGCCGATGCACTGGCCATTGCCAACGACACACAGTACGGGTTGGGGGCAGGCCTGTGGACCCGCGACAGCAATCTTGCCTGGCGCATGGGGCGTGGCATTCAGGCTGGCCGGGTCTGGGTCAACTGCTACCACGCCTACCCGGCACACGCCGCCTTTGGCGGTTACAAAAAGTCGGGGATCGGCCGCGAGACCCACAAGATGATGCTGGACCACTACCAGAACACCAAGAACCTGCTGGTAAGCCACGACATCAACCCGCTCGGCTTCTTCTAGCGCAAGTAAATGTCATCAGAAAGGGCGCCTGCGGGCGCCCTTCTTGTTTTACTTCACCAGATGACATGTCCGGCGATTTGTTATCGGCCTGACTGTAGGCGATAACGCTGGGGTGAACAGCCCAGCTCCCGGTTAAACATGGCGATAAATGCGGAGGTAGATCCGTAACCGAGCCGCCAGCTGATCTCCTGAATGGGCATGTCTCCCTTGAGCCAAGCCAGCGCTTTTAGCAGCCGCAGCCGCGCCCGCCATTGGCCAAAGCTCATCCCCAGATCCCGCAGACAGCGCCGCGCCAGGGTGCGCTCAGTGGTGTGTAACTGCCCGGCCCACTGGGCCAGCGTGCGGGGATCGGCAGGATCGCTGTGCAGCACAGCCAGCATGGGCGCCAGCAGCTTGTCCGGACTCATCGGCAGGTAACTCTCCTGACAGCGGGTGCCCGCCAGTCGCTCCACCAGCAACTCGGCCTGCCGCTGATCCCACTCGTCCTCCATCTGACCCACCCTGCGTTCGCAAAAATCACTCAGCAGGGCGCGGATCAGCGGGGTCAGCAGCAGCAATCTGGGCTCTGGCGGCAGCTTGGCCGCCAGCTCGTGGCTGACATAGATAGAGGTGTAGTCAAGGGCCTGCTCGTTGTAAGAGGTGTGATCCAGATCCGCTGGCACCCAGATCAAGTAGTCGGCCGGCGCCACCAGCCGCTGCTCCCCCAGCACTATCTCCATGATCCCCAGACTGATCATGTTGAGCTGGCCCCAGGGGTGGGAGTGCAACAGGGTCGCGCTGTCGGCCAACATCTGCTGGTAACTGAAATAGAGCGGATTGGGCTCAGGCAGATCAATATTTGCCGGATTAAAGTGATGGGTTGCCATCAGAGATCCTTGCCAGCGGGAGGGAGGATAATCATCGATGCAACGCCCTTTTGACATGGCGTCTGACGCAGACAAAAAGCAGCGATAGTGCTCGTGTGAGGGCAGCTATTTTAGCCGGAATAAAGTGCATCAGAAAGAGTTGTCTTTTCTGCTGGGTCATCTGTCTGTTTTACGCTACTTGATAATATAAAGACAAGGGTAGACTTGGCCCCTGTTTATAAGGAGCCTCTGATGCGAATCTTTCCCCCCCTTCTCTTTCCGCTGACGGCCGTGCTGATCTGGGCTACCAATACCGTGGTTTCCAAGGCTGCCGCCGGGGTGATCGACCCAGCCGCCATCTCCTTCTACCGCTGGGTTATCGCAGCCCTGGCGCTGACACCCTTCTGCCTGCCCCAGTTATGGCGCCGCCGTCACGAAATTCGCCCCTGGTTTGGCAAACTGCTGGTACTGGCCGCGCTGGGCATGGTGCTGTTCCAGTGTCTGGCCTATTACGCCGCCCACAGCACCTCGGCCACCAACATGGGGGTGATCGGCTCGCTCATCCCGATGCTGACCCTGTTATTGGGGGCCATGCTCTTTAGCCAGCGTCCCGGCAAGCAGGCACTGGCGGGCATGAGCATCTCGCTATTCGGGGTGTTCTGGCTGCTGAGCAAGGGCCAACCGCTGGCACTGCTGCACGATGGCATCAACCCGGGGGATGGCATGATTCTGCTGGGCTCAACCAGCTATGCCCTCTATGGTTTGCTGGTTCGCCGCTGGCATCTGCCGTTCGGCCCATGGCTCAACCTCTATATGCAGATACTGCTGGCGGTATTGCTGCTGATACCGGTGGCCCTCTGCGCCGACTCGCTGGCGGTGCCTGCCGAAGGGTGGGGACTGGTGCTGTTTGCCGGACTGGTCTCCTCCCTGCTGCCCCCCTACTGCTGGATGCGCGCCATCGTCTGCCTCGGGGCCGCCCGTACCTCGGTCTTTATGAACCTGCTGCCGCTCTGTACTGCGCTGATCGCCGTCATCACTCTGGGGGAGCCGATCCATGGCTACCACCTGCTGGGTGGCGGGCTGATCCTCGGCGGGGTGATGGCCTCCCAGCTAAAGGGGCGTACACCGCTGACCGAAAGCAAAACGACCTGATACCACACGTCATCAAGAAACAACAAGGGAGCCAGCGGCTCCCTTGTTGTTTACTGCATGCCACCTCAACCCGCCCGGCGCCAGCGGTAGCGCCGCTCCGGCCGACCTCGCTGGCCATAGTTGAGATCCACATCCACCCGGTCTTCCGACTCCAGATACTCCAGATAACGGCGCGCCGTGGTGCGACTTAGCGACAGCCGCAGCGCCACCGTGTCGGTGGAGAAGACATTCTCCGGCTCACCCGCCAGCAGATCCAGCACCTGACGCAGAGTAATGCTATCGATCCCCTTGGGGGTGACCCGCACCTCCTTTACCGGCGTTCGGCCTCCCTTGCCCAACAGCTTGTCGAGATCTTCCTGCTCCAGCCGACCCCGCTCGCACAGGCGGCTGTGCAGTTGCAGGATCTCATCCAGACTCTGCTGGATGCGAAACAGCCGCAGTGGCTTGATGACGTAGTCATGAACCCCAAGATTAAGGGCCTGCTGGATGGTCTCGACATCCCGTGAGGCGGTCACCATGATGACGTAGGCTTCGCGGTTGTGGCTGCGCAAGCGGCTCACCCACTCGAGGCCGGAGCCATCGGGCAAGGAGACATCCACCAGCAACAGCTGGGGCACCACACCGGCCATCATGGCATCGGCCTGGGCCAGGGTACCGGCCCGACCCAGCAGAGAGAAACCGGATGTCGCCGCCACCAGTTCTGACAAGATGGCTCCGATCCGATCGTCATCTTCAATAACAAGCGTGATTATTGGGTCCATGGCTCACATTAATTGGTTTTTATTCAAGTAGATACCAAACAGGGTGGTCTGCTCGGCGGTTCGTCGCCATTCTATCACACCCTCGCGCCGACCCACCGTCTCCTTGACCAGGAACAGACCCACTCCGTGATCGCCACTCTGGCGGCTCACCCCGTAATCAAACAGGTGATCGGCCAGATCTTCATCGACCCCTTCGCCACTGTCCTCCACCTCAATCACCAGCCGCCTCCCCACATCGCACAGCGATAGCAGCACCCGCGGCGGCCGCTGCTGGCGATTGAGCCAGGCCGCTTGCAGGCCGTTATCCAACAGATTACCAATGAGGGTGATGAGATCGGCAGAGACCGAGGCCGGGTACTCCGCCAGCGCCGAGTCGGGATCGAGCTCCAGAGTCACCCCCAGCTCGCGGGCCCGACTGAACTTGCCAAGGATAAGCCCCGCCACCGGCTTGTTGTCGATCAGCCGCAGCAGCTCCTGCAGCATGGTCTGGCACGCTTCGTTCTCCTGCTGGATCAGCTCCACCGCCTGATCCACATGGCCCAGTTGCAGCAGGCCGGAGAGACTGCTCAGCTTGTTGGCAAACTCGTGGCTCTGCATCCGCAGCATCTCGGCATACTGGCGCAGGTGGGTCACCTGCACCCCCAGACTGGCAGCCACTTCCGGGCGGCTGAAGATCAGCAGCCGCCCCGGCTCCTTGCCATGAACCGCCTGCCAGCGTCCAACAAAGTCGTCCCCCTGAATGGTGAAGTTGATCTCGCCCGCCTCCTGTGCCAGGCAGGGAGCGAGCGGCGGCACCAGCTCTGCCAGTGACTGTCCCTGCAGGGCATGGCGGCCGGTGCCCGGCAGCCGCAGCTGATAGCTGGCGGTGCTGTTGATCATGTTGATGTTGCCGCGACTATCAAGGGCTATCACCCCCTCGGTGATGTGTTCCAGCACCAGATCCTGCAGGGTGAAGCGGCGCACAATAGCCTCCGGCTCCAGATCGAGCAGGGTCTTGCGCAACAGGTATTGCACCCAGAGCGCCAGCAGCAGGCCACACCCCAGCACCGCTACTATGGCACAGATGAGCAGGGCCACCCGCTCCATGTAGATGCCCTCCACCTTCTGCATCAGATAGCCGACCACCACAGTCCCTATAGTACGACCATCGGCACCCAGCACCGGCGAGAAGCAGCGGATCGCTGGGCCCATGGTGCCCCGATCCCTGGAGCAGTAGCTGCGCCGCTCGTGTAGCGCGGGCCAGATATCCTCACCACGGAACTTCTGCCCCACCAGTTCAGGCTTGGGGTGGCTGAGGCGACGTCCATGCTCGTCGGTCACCACCATATAGGTGGCATCGGTACGGCTGCATACTCCCTCGACATAGTCTCGCAGGGTCGGGTCGCTCCCCTGGCGCAGGGCCTCGACCACCCGGGTATCAGCCGCCAGGATGCGAGCCAGATCGCTCCCCTTCTCCTCCAGATTGCTCTCCAGCAGATGGCGGATAAAGAGGGCGAGCAGGCTGCCCAAAATGATGATCAGCAACAGGGAGAGCCCGAGAGAGAGGGTGACCAGCTGATGGCGAAGTTTCATGCACATACCTTAAACCGTCAGGACGCCACCCAATAGTGCGGATGCCACCAGGTCTGGTCAATCAAAGGAGCCGGATCACCGGCAAAATCTGCCAATCCCTCCTCTCTGGCAACCAGTGCCACCGCTCTGGCGACGGCGCGGGCCACCTCTCCCACCTGCTCGATAGGAGGCAACAGCCGACCCGCCAGCAGTGGGTAAGCGCCGACCGCCCGCACCGCAGCCAGCAACATGCCATCGCTGATGCGGCGCGCCTTGACCGCGCAGGCCCCCAGACCAATCCCCGGGAACACATAGACATTGTTGCACTGGGAGACCACCCGCCGCTCCCCCGCCACCGTGACCGGTGCAAAGGGGCTGCCGGTGGCGAGCAGGGCACGGCCTGCGGTGGCCTCCCACACCTGCTCGGGTGTGGCTTCGGCGCTGCGGGTCGGGTTGGAGAGCGGCAGGATCACCGGCTGCTCGCACACCTCCCCCATCGCCTGCAACACCTCGCCAGTAAAAAGGCCGCCCTGACCGCTCACACCAATCAAGACCGCCGGACGCACCTGCCGGATGGTCTCCAGCAGCGAACTGATCCCCTCCTCCACAGCACGGGCAAACGGCTGCTGGGCGCGAGTCAGATTGGGACGATCGGCGCAGACCACCCCGTCCTGATCAAACAGCCAGACGCCGTCGTGACTCCCCGCCAGCTGGGCCAGCATGGCAGCGATGCCACAACCGGCAGAACCGGCACCGACGATCAGCACAGGGGCATCATTGAGGGCGATACCCGCCTGCTGCAACCCGGCCAGCACGCAGGCAGAAGCCACTGCCGCCGTGCCCTGAATGTCGTCGTTGAACATGCAGAGCTCGTCGCGATAACGGGTCAGCAGGTTGGCGGCATGCTTGCCGGCAAAGTCTTCAAACTGCAGCACCACCTGCGGCCAGCGCTTGCGAATGGCGGCCACCACCTTGTCCATGAAGTGGTAGTAGCTCTCGCCGTCGATGCGCGGGGATTGCCAGCCGAGGTAGGAGTCATCCTCCAGCAGCTCGGGGTTGTTGGTGCCCACATCGACACAGAGCGGCAGGGTGCGGGCCGGGTTGATGCCGCCAGCGGCTGAATAGAGCGCCAGCTTGCCGATGCAGATCCCCATGCCACCGATGCCGAGATCGCCGAGCCCCAGCACCCGCTCGCCATCGGAGATGACGATCACGTCCACCTCCTGCTCCACCGACTCGAGGATGTCGTCGAGATCGTCACGATCGTGCCAGGAGAGATACAAACCATGGCTACGCAGATAGAGATCGCTGTGGCGCTGACACGCCTCCCCCACCACCGGGGTGTAGATGATCGGCAGCAGCTCCGGCAGGTGGTGGCGCACCAGATCGTAGAAGAGCACCGGGTTGTCCTCCTGCAGCTGGCGCAACAACAGATGCTGATCGAACGGGCTCTGCATGGCACTGACCAACCGGTAGATCCGGCGCCGCTGCTGGGAGAGGGACTCCTCCTTGTGGGGCATACGCCCCCGCACGCCCTGACGCTTGCGCTCGGCATAGGGCAGGCTGGTGCCCATCATGATGTCGTTCATCTTGTTTGTTCCTCAATCCGGTATCAGGCGAGCAGGGAGATAAGAGCGGTCGCCAAAATCAGCATCACGGCGCCGCCGAGGCGAGAGGAGATCTGGGCAAAAGGCATCAGCTTCATCCGCTGGGCCGCCGAGAGTACCGCCACATCGCCGGTGCCGCCCATGTTGGCCATGCAGAGCCCGCCGGTGATGGCCGCCTCGATGGGGTAGAAGCCGATCAGCTTGCCGACCAGCGCCGCGCCGAGTGCCCCGCCAATTACGGTGACCATGACCAGCACGAAGTAGCTGATGGAGAAGGCGCTGATGAGCTCGGGAATACTGGTATAGGCGACGCCGATCCCCACCAGCAGGGAGGGAGTGAGGTTGCTCACCACAAACTGATACCAGTCGGCCGCCGCCTGCTCATAACGGCGCGGCAGCAGGCCGCTCACCTTGATAAAGGCGACCGCCAAAATCATCAGGGCGAAGGGGTGCATGGGGATAAAGTTGCCAAGCAGGGAGCCCAGCACAAACATGCTGGAGCTGATGAAAAGGCCCATGCCGAGACTCTGCAGGGTCGGCGCTTCGGCCTGCTCATCGGCAATGCTCTGGCTACTTTCCTTGACCATCAGCTTGCCGTTGCCGGTCAGGGAGGGGTAACGGCGACCAAGGCGCGCCAGCAGAGAGCCCACCAGAATGGCCAGGGTATTGGCGATCACCACCGCCGGTACCATGCGTGACAAGAGATCCGCACTGGACATCTGCATCGGGCCGGAGAGGATCTCCACCAGAGGCACCGCGCCAGCACCCATGCCACCGCCCATGATGGGCAGGCCGATCAGCAGCACCGCATTCTTGAAGCCATACCCCATCAGGGAGCCGACCAGCCCCACGCTCAGCAGCGCCAGTGCGACGCCACCAAGAATGACCGGCAGATAGCGCATGGCGGCATTTTTCAGCAAAGCGCCGCTCATGCCAAACACGGAGCCAGTCACCAGACTGGCGATAAAGAAGTTGAGAAAGCCTCCCTCCTTCATGAAGTTGGTAATGACCTGCCCCGCCTGCACCGGCAGCAGCTGGTATTCGAACAGGGCGGCGCCGCCGAAGATGGCGAGAATGGTGCCGCCCCCCAGATATTCGCGGATCGGCATGATCCGCTCACCCAGCTCGGTCAGCAGGGTACCCAGCACGAACATCAGCGCCAGCGCACCGACCATGCCAAGGGGCAGAGAGCCATTCCAGCCGGAAAAGAGAACGCAGGTCGCCAGCCCCAGAAATATAAAGAGCGGCATACCGGCAATTTGTTGGCCGCCCATAAAGGCGGCCTTTTCTTGTGTAGTTTGTAGGGGTGAGAGGTTTTTCATTGTTATGTACTCTGCGTGTGATTGTGGCCGCTACTTTATTGATCCCCCTCTCCTCTGTCGGTTAGCCAGACTGCAAAGCCATATAAAAACATTAAAAACTTAAACATCATGGTGCCTCCAACGTGCGCAGCACAATAGAACACCAGACATCCGATACCCGACCAAGTCAGGAAATAGGGTGATAAAACGAGCGACCATAATGGCGGATATTTGGGTGATCAGCAGTAATAACGATGCGATGATCTCCCCCCTTCGGGGAAATAACAGAGCCAGATGACAAGCTCTGCGACCATTTATCGCCACTGCTCCTGTGAGTGATAATCAGCGGGCAATGTCATCGCCATAACGCGAGTGCCACGGCATGCCACACCAGGGTTTGAGTCGGCGTGCAGGAAGTACGCACGATGGAAAATGGTGAGGAGAAAGATGCAAAAAGGGGAGATTGAAATAGTGATGAGTCAAGCCAGCGAATACCAGAGCACTGGCTTGAACTCACAAGGATCACACACGGTCAGGTCTATTCTGCCAACAGCAATGGAATATTGGCGGGGTCAAAATCATGACTGATATCGGTACTTCTGATAGCGCCTTCTCGATTCACGCCATGGTGTGACTCTGCACCATATTCCCCATCACTCAACAGCGCTTCAATTGCCAGATACACACATCCACTGTCATATCCATCCACAACCCGTTTCCCCCTTGTTTTATAACCCCATCAATATTAGCGGATAAAAAAAGAGCTGCTCGCTGAAGCTGAAAATTTCATGAAAATAACCACCGGATATCCTCCATTCACGGCGCAATATCCGAAGCGGCAAAAGAGCCTCGAGTGGATCAGCCCCGAGAATAATATCAGGGGCTCGAATGCTGCTCGCCCTCACCAACGAAAGATCCGACCAGAAACATGAACTGCATCACACTATTTACTTAGCCTGCTAAACAAGTATGATAGTTAGCATGCTAAGTACATTGAGGATGAGAAGATGACGGATCTGGAAAGGTTGCGCGAGCTGTCGCTCGCCGAGCAGATAGCGCGGATGCACCGGCTATGGCGTACTGCCGCCGACCTGGAGCTGGCTCCCCTTGGCCTCACCCATCCCCGCTGGACCGCGCTGTGGAAACTCTCCCGCATGGGGAACCATGTCAGCCAGAAGACCCTGGCCGAAGCCCTCGAGATAGAGCTCCCCTCCCTGATGCGCACCCTGGGCCAGCTGGAAGAGCAGGGACTGATTGAGCGCCATTGCTGCAGTCAGGACAAGCGGGCCCGCATCGTCTGTGTGACCCCGGCTGGCCAGACCCTGCTCGATCAGATCGCCGACCGCATCATGAATATCCGCCGGGAGCTTCTGGGGGGCATTGACGAGCAGACCCTTCAGCTGTTTGAAGCCACGGTGCAGCGGATCTCGGCCAACGCCCTCAGCAAAATTGAACAACACCACGACCGACAAGCCGGAGGCGATACAAGCCCTCCCGAGACCGACACAGAGAGAGAATAAGATGACTCCGGATCAACAATTTACCCGCTGGATCAAATGGTCCATGGCTGGCTTTGCCACCTTGTTTGCCTATTTTCTGATAGCCAACCTGCTGATGCCCCTCACCCCTCAGGCGATGGCGACCCGGGTGGTCACCAAGCTGGCCCCCCAGGTGAGCGGCAAGGTGATCGAGGTCGCCGTTCACAACAACCAGCAGGTCAAGAAGGGGGATCTGCTGTTCAGGCTGGATCCGGCCCCTTTTGAACTGGCAGTGGAGCAAGCCCGCCTTGCGCTGGCGCAGGCAGAGCAGCAGAACAGTGAACTGGATGCCGCCCTGACCGCCGCCGTTGCCGAGATCAACGCCAAGGAGACCCTGGCCAGCCAGAAGTGGCGCGAGGCTGAGCGGATCGATGCGCTCTACCAACGTCACATGGTTTCGCTGCAACAAAAAGATGAGGCTGACAGCGCCCTGCGCAGCGCCCAGGCCAACCTGCGCGCCAGTCAGGCCAAACTGGCCCAGATCAAGGCCAGTCGTGGCGTGACCGGTGAGGACAATCTGTTGCTGCGCCAGGCCCGCAACAAGCTGGCGCAAGCGCAGCTGGCCCTCTCTTACAGCCGGGTCCACGCGGATCAGGATGGCACCATCACCAACCTGCAGCTCAAGCCGGGCAGTATCGCCAGCGCGGGCAGCCCGCTGCTGGCGCTGGTGTCGGAACAGGTCGATGTCATAGCCGATTTTCGGGAGAAGAGCCTGCGCCATGTCGGCGAGCAAACCCGCGCACTGGTGGCCTTCGATGGCGAGCCGGGTCAGCTCTATCCTGCCCGGGTAAGCAGTCTGGATGCCGGAGTGAGTGCCGGTCAATTTGATGCCAATGGTCGACTGGCCGCGCCGGTGGAGTCTGATCGCTGGGTACGGGATGCCCAGCGGATGCGGCTGCACCTCGAGCTGGAGCAGCTCCCCGATCATCTGCCAGCCGGGGCGCGGGCCACGGTGCAACTGCTGCCGGACAATGCCCTGACCGCCATGCTGGCACGGGGCCAGATCCACCTGCTCAGCCTGCTCCATTATGTCTACTAACCACGCCACTCATCCGTCGGCCAATACCGCCCCAGCACACCCCGCCGGTGGTGCTGCCACTCACCTCTGGTATCGGCCCCTCACCGGCAACGAGCTGCGCCAGTGCCTGCGCATCGCCTTTGGCTGCACCACGGGCTTTCTGCTCTGCAAGCTGTTTGGCTGGAATTACGGGGTCTTCTATACGGTCACGCCGGTGCTGCTGCTGGGGATGGTGCCGGTGATGAATGGCCATGCCGCGCGCCAGCTGATCGCGGCGGCGGTGGTCTGTGGGGTGGAGGTCGGGCTGCTGGGGGGACTGTTTGGCAGCCATCCGGCGCTGATGACCCCTATCGCCTTCATGCTGTTTCTCTACCGCTTCGCCGCCATGTCGCGGGGCAGCCTGTTTCTGTTCGGGGCCAACGGGGTGCTGAGCCTCAGCATCATGCTGCACTTTGCCAGCTATCCGCAGACCGACCTCAACGACCTGATCCTCAACAATATCTGGGCGAGCGTGCTGTCGGTACTAATCGCCTATCTGATGACCATGCTGATCCCGGATGTGGAGGCCAGACCCAAGCCAGCCTCGGCCCCCAAGGCGCCGCACCGGATGCGCCATGAAGCCCTGCTGGGGGCCACGGTGGCCACCCTGTCGTTTCTGGTATTTCAGGTGTTTGACCTGCGCGACTCCATGTCTGCCCAGGCCACAACCCTGCTGGTGCTGTTCCCCATGCACTGGAACGGTGCGCTGAGTTATGCCCGCAAACGGGCGATGGGCACCTTGCTGGGTGTCACCTTCGGCTTGCTCGGCCAGCTGCTGCTCTATGACTGGTCAGGACAACTGCTGCTGGTCGCTCCACTGTTATGGCTCGGCGCCATGCTGTTCAGCCATGCCCACGTCAAGGAGGCAGGCGGCTCCGGGGTCGGCTTTGGCGCCCTCACCACCCTCGGCATCCTGTTTGGCCAGTACCTCACTCCGGGCAACGATCTGGTGTTCAGCGCCCTCTACCGGGTGAGCAGCATCCTGTTTGCCATCGTGGTCACCCTGCTGGCCTGCTACCTCGTCCATCGGCTGCTCAATCGCTTCGAGGCGACCCGCTTCGGTTATTGATCTCCTGTTGTAAGCACTGTTGTCAGCCCATGGATGAGCTCTCTTTCGCCCCGTCGCCTGCCGGGGCGTTTTTTCTCTCCCTCGTGTTCCTCCCTTGTCATCCCCCCACCACCACAGCTCAGCGCAGAAGTACGGCTATGCTTGTAAGGCTGCTGTCGATGAGGTGTACCTATGGTTCCGTTGTTAAAAAAATGGCTGGTTTGTCTGATGCTGTTGGCTACCAGCCCGCTCGGGACCACCCCGCTTGTCATTGGTGCCGAAGATGACTGGGCCCCCTACTGCGAGCGCGACAAGGACAATGAGGATGACCAGCCCCACGGATTGGCGCCTGAGCTGGTCAAGGCGGTGTTCGCCGCCGAAGGGATCGAGATTGTCTTTCGCACCCTCCCCTTCGCCCGCTGCATGCACGATGCGAAAAGCGGCAAACTTGCGGGGTGCTTCAACGCCACCATCACCGAAGAGAACCGCTACCAGTACCATTGGCACGATACCCCCATGTTCGAGGAGGATCTTGCCATCTTCGCCCTTGCCAGCGACCCGCAACGGGATCTCAAGCTCACCTCGCTGGAGGGCAAGCGGGTGGGCATCACCCTCGGCTACACCTACCCTACCGATTTTATGGAGAACCCCAGGATCACCCGCTTTCAAGCCAAATCCGATGCCCAGATCCTCGAGATGCTGGTCCGCGGCCGGGTCGACTACATCCTGATGAACGGCATGCCGGGCTACCTCAAGATCCAGCAGAAGCAGCTGATCGGCAAGGTGGTCAAGGTTGGCAAGCTCTCCACTGATGGCTTCTGGCTCGCCTTCTCCCGCCACCACCCGCAAGGGGAAGCGCTGGCCAAACAGTTCGAACAGGGGCTGCAGAAGATCAAGAACAACGGCATCTATGAGACGCTGATCCGCCAGTTTGAAACCAGACTTGGCCTCTACTGATTGACGATGCCTTCCTGGTTGCGCCCCCTCATACTCGCGCGGTAGGCCGGACAGCGAGCGACGCACCGAATGGCCCCGCGGATTGCACAATAACGGCAACCTGTTAGGCTCACGCCCGTATGACACCAATGGAGCTGTAATCATGAATAAGGCACATATGATGGCCGCTGGTGCGCTGGCCCTCGGCCTGCTCGCTGGCTGTAATCAGGGCAATACCCTCTCAGTCACTGGTGGCGAACCGGTCAGTTACCAGTGCGAGCAGGGCAAGAAGGTGCAGGTGCGCTACTTCTCCCTCTCCGACGAAAGCCTCAACTTTATCAAGCTGTCACTGCCGGACGGCAAGGATTACACCCTGCCCCAGGCCATTTCAGCCTCTGGCGCCCGCTATACGGACGAACATGAGGCCGTCTGGTGGAACAAGGGGGATGAGGGCTTTGTCGAGCTTCGGGATCAGGATGGCGAGTGGCAGACCGCCTACAACGACTGCAAACAGCAATAAACGTGACCCCGGCCTGGCCGGGGTCTCTCTTTACTCTGGCATCAGAGTGGTGGGGGATCAGTTGATCTCGATCTCGAAGCGGTTGGTCACCTCGACCGGAATGGCATCCGGGTTGCCCTCTGCCGGGCTGTAGCGGATCCGCGAGAGGGTCGCCAGCGCGCTCTGTTCCAGTTCGCCGGGGGGCTCGGCCGCCACCACTTCAGGCTTGACCGGCGTGCCGCTGGCGTCGATTTGATAGCGAACTTCCACATACCCCTTGACCGGTTTGGCCGGCAGGGCCGGCTCGTCATTGCCAAGCCATGACCACTGCTTCTCCTGAACCCAGTAGCTGGACAACTGCTCGAGAGAGATAGCGATCGGAGCGCGCTCGTGCGCCACCTCCTGACGGGATGAGCACCCCAGCAACAGTGTCACTGCCAGACCTGACCATACTGCGACTTTCCACTTCATGTAACGCTCCTTGTTCTCTGCCGGTGCTTGTTGCCGGACTGCGGGACGCTCAACGCGGCCCGCTTGGTCAGTCACCCATCCTAACGAAAAAGTATTCGTATGAACATTAACAAAAGGGCCAACCCCGAGAGGTTGGCCCTTTTATCGTCAATAAGCTCACTAACCATACGCTGGCATCAGCCGCGCTTGTCGCTCACCACCAACCAGAGCGCATGGACCATGCCCGGCAGACCGCCCATCAGGGTCAGCACTATGTTGATTAAAAAGTGCAGGCTAAAGCCCACCTGGATAAAAGCGCACACCGGGGGCAGGAAAATGGCCAGCAGGATCTTGAGCAGATTGTTCATCTCGGCTCTCCTTTTCAATAATGTCGTCAGGATTGGAATGGGCTAACCATAAACATCCCGGACTTCAACTGCAAACCAGACAGGGAATTCGCTCACCCGCATCACGCCAGGCGTTGAGGTCGTGGATCTGCTGATTACTGCTGCCACGCCATAGCAGGCCCGGGTCTGCCAACTCCTTTTCAAACTTGCCATCCACCAGCACATCCAGCAAGGCCACCAGCTCGCGCTGGGCCTCTGACAGTTCGCCGAGCCGGTAGCCGGTCCAGCACCAGATATCCTTGCCCGGACACTCGGCGCGCACCCGTTTCACCAGCGCCAGCACGTGGGGCACGTTGGCAGGGTGGAGCGGATCGCCGCCGGAGAGCGACAGACCTCGCCGTTTGATGCGGCTGTCGCTGAGATCCGCAATGATGCGATCGCTCATCGCCTCATCGAACGGCTTGCCGCCGTCAAGGCGCCAGGTGCTCTGGTTGTAGCAGCCGGGGCACTGATGTTCGCAGCCCGAGACAAACAGGGTGGCACGGGTGCCGGGGCCGTTAATCACATCGACCGGATAGTATTGGTGGTAGTGCATCGCTTGTTTCCTGCCTCGTTCACGGGACAGCGGCATAACTGCCGCCCTCCAATGAAAATGGCCCCTTGAGTCAGGGGCCAGCTCTTCATCATTGCAGCGCTTACATATGTTTGACGCGGCGCTTCACTTCTTCCTGCTTGCCCGCATTGAAGGGGCGCGCATCCGGGCTGCCGAGGTAGCCGCAGACACGGCGGGTCACCGACACCTTGGCGGGGTCGTGGTTGCCGCAGCGCGGGCAGGTAAAGCCCTTGGAGGTGCACTCGAACTCGCCGGTAAAGCCGCAGTCGTAGCACTCGTCGATGGGGGTGTTGGTACCGTAGTAGGGCACCTTGTCATAGCTGTAGTCCCAGACGTTTTCGAGCGCTTCCAGATTGTGCTGGATGTTGGGGTACTCGCCGTAGCAGATGAAACCGCCACTGGCGATGGGCGGATAAGGCGCCTCGAAGTCTAGCTTGTCGTACGGGTTGACCTGCTTCTCCACATCGAGATGGAAGCTGTTGGTGTAGTAACCCTTGTCGGTCACGCCGGATACCACGCCAAACTCTTTGGCATCGATGCGGCAGAAGCGGGTGCAGAGGTTCTCGCTCGGGGTGGAGTAGAGGCTGAAGCCGTAGCCCGTCTCCTCTTTCCACTCATCGATGGCCGCCCTGAGACGGGCGATGATAGCGATGGCTTTCTGTTGCAGCTCGGCGCTGTCAAACAGGTGCACCTTGTCACCAAACAGGGCGTTGATGGTCTCGTGAACCCCGATATAACCGAGGGAAATGGAGGCACGACCGTTCTTGAAGATCTCGCTGACGTTGTCGTCCGCCTTGAGGCGCACGCCGCAAGCCCCTTCCATATAGAGAATCGGTGCAACCCGTGCTTTCACCCCGTCCAGACGGGTGATGCGGTACATCAGCGCCTTCTTGGCGACCCGCAGGGAGGCATCGAGACGATCCCAGAAGTCCGCTTCATCACGGGATTTCAGGGCAATGCGCGGCAGGTTGAGGCTCACCACCCCCAGGTTGTTGCGACCTTCGTGGATCAGCTCGCCATTCTCCTCGTAGGCGCCGAGGAAAGAGCGGCAGCCCATGGGGGTCTTGAAGGAGCCGGTCACTTTCACGACCTGGTCGTAGTTGAGGATGTCCGGATACATCCGCTTGGAGGCACACTCCAGCGCCAGCTGCTTGATGTCGTAGTTGGGATCGCCCTGCTTGTGGTTGAGGCCATCTTTGATGGCGAACACCAGTTTCGGGAACACGGCGGTCTTCTTGTTCTTGCCAAGGCCGGCGATGCGGTTGCTGAGGATGGCGCGCTGGATCATCCGCGACTCCCAACTGTCCCCCAAGCCAAAGCCGAAGGTGACGAACGGCGTCTGACCGTTGGCGGTGTGCAGGGTGTTGACCTCGTACTCCAGCGACTGGAATGCGTCGTAACACTCTTTCTCGGTGCGAGCCATGGCGTAGGCTTCCACATCGGCAATGCCCCACTCTTCGGCCACTTCACGGTGTTTCTGCCAACTGATGGTCACATAGGGGGCCAACACTTCGTCGATGCGGTTGATGGTGGTGCCGCCATAGATGTGGCTCGCCACCTGGGCGATGATCTGGGCGGTCACGGCCGTGGCGGTGCTGATGGATTTCGGGGTATCGATCTCCGCATTGCCCATCTTGAAGCCGTGGGTCAGCATCCCTTTCAGATCGATCAACATGCAGTTGAACATCGGGAAGAAAGGTGAGTAATCGAGATCGTGGAAGTGCAGATCACCGCTCTCGTGGGCCTGAACCACATCACGGGGCAGCATGTGGCTGGTGGCATAGTGCTTGGCGACGATACCGGCCAGCAGGTCGCGCTGGGTCGGGATCACCTTGGAGTCTTTGTTGGCATTCTCGTTGAGCAGGGCGGCGTTGGTCTGCTCGACCAGACCGCGGATCTCCTGCGCCAGACGGCCGCGCGCCTCGCGAGCCTGATCCCTGTCATGGCGATATTCGATATAGGCACGGGCGATGGCCTTATCGTCGGAAGCCATCAGGTGGTTTTCGACCCGGTTCTGGATCTCGTGGATATCAACTTCACCACGCCCTTCCAGCTCCTGACTCACCGCATTGGCAATGCGGGAGGCGAGTGCCGGATTGGCCTGATTGACCGCTTCCGCCGCACGGCTGACCGCCTCTGCAATCAGCTGGGCATTGAATGGTGCGCGACATCCGTCACGTTTGATCACAACCGGTTTCATGGATTTTCCCCGTTAAAAGGCCAGGCATTTGCCTCTGGCTCACCCTTGTTGGGCCCCCCTCCCGGCATCTCATCCTGGACGCAAATAAATTCAGCCGAGGCTTGACAAGCCTGGGCTGAAGATAGGAGGGGAACAGCTTATACACAGCTTAATAACACCACATATAGGGATTAAAAACGAATGCGTCCCTATATGTGGTGTCTATTAGGCACCAAAGCGCAGCCTCATTTCTTGATCCAGAACAGGTTTTTCAGCGAGCGGGACAGTTCACGACCAACCAAAAAGAGCTCCACTCAAATCCAACCTCAAGCGGGGTGCGGGCTGGCGTCCGATCCGCCCACCCGAAAAAAATCGCCCCCTACAGCACCGGTTTCGAGATGACAGCGCCAACCAAAACCGCCCATACTGAACAAGAACTCTCTCCCCCTCGACAAGGGACAACCCATGCGCACCTCCCTGCCGTTGCTACTGTTATCCACCCTCTCTCTGCCGCTCTGGGCCGCCAACATTCTGGTGATCAGCAGCTACCATCCCGAATACCTGTGGGACCAAAGCTACAACAAAGGGCTGCTCGATGGCTTGCAGGGGGAGCACAAGATCACTCACTTCTATATGGACACCAAACGCCATCCACGGGAGAAGTTCGACGAGATCGCCCAGCAAGCCATCGCCTTTTATCTGAAGAGCAAACCGGATCTGGTAGTACTGGGGGATGACAACGCCATCAACTATCTAGCCAACGAGATCACCTCGCTGGGTACCCCGGTGGTCTTTCTCGGCATGAACGAGAATCCCCGCCTCAAGGGCTTTGTCGGCCACCCCAAGATCACCGGCGTGCTGGAGCGCCCCCTGCTCAAACGCAACATCAGCGAAATAAGCCAGATGATGGGGGGGCTCGACAAAGCACTGGTTCTGTTTGATTCCAGTAATGTGGCCCTCACCGCCATCGAGGATGAATTCAAGACCCAGACCGAGCTACGAGTCGGCCAGACCCGGATCAACAGCCAGCTGATGGGGGATTACAGCCTCTGGCAGGAGGCGGTGCTCAACGCCAAGAAGAACGGCTATCAGGCAATCTTCCTCGGCCTCTACCACACGCTGGTCGATGACAATGGCAAGCATGTGAGCGAAAAGACAGTGTTGGAGTGGACCAGCGCCAACACGCCGGTGCCGCTCTTCTGTTTCTGGGAGTTTACCGTCGGCAAGGGGATGGCCATCGGCGGGCTGGTGCTGGACGGCCACGATCAGGGGATACAGGCAGCCAGCCTCATCAACACCATACTGGCGGGCACCCTGCCCCGTACCATCTCCCCCCGCGCGGCCTTACGCGGCGAATATGTCTTCAGCAAGAGCGAGCTGGCCCGCTGGCAGCTCACAGTACCCGACAAATGGCGCCACAAGATCCTCTGGCGTGAGTGACCGCCGAAACAAAAAAAGAGAACCCGGCCATGCCGGGTTCTCTTTTATCGGGTGCTGCGGTTAGCAGGCTTGGTGAGGGCTATCAGCCCTGCAACGCCTGTTGCAGCTCCTCTTCGGTCCAGATGGTAATGCCGAGCTCCTGCGCCTTGGTCAGCTTGGAACCGGCCGCTTCCCCCGCGACCAGCACATCGGTCTTGGCAGATACCGAACCCGCCACCTTGGCTCCCAGCGCTTGCAGTGCCGCCTTGGCATCGTTGCGCGACAAGGTGGTCAGGGTGCCGGTCAGCACGAAGGTCTTGCCGGCAAAGGGTTGCTCCGCGGCCTCTTTCTTCTCGATGGCCGGCCAGTGGATGCCGGCAGCCAGCAAGGCTTCCAGCACCTCCACGTTGTGGGGCTGACGCAAGAAGTAGTAGACATGCTTGGCCACCACATCGCCCACGTCGGCCACTTCGAGCAGTTGATCCACCGAGGCTGCGCGCAGTGCATCAAGGGTGAGGAAGTGGTTGGCAAGGTTGAGCGCAGTCGCCTCCCCCACTTCGCGGATCCCCAGGGCAAACAGGAAGCGCGGCAGGGTGGTGCTGCGGGCCGCATCGATGGCGGCTACCAGATTGAGGGCCGATTTTTGCCCCATCCGCTCAAGACCGGCCAGCTGGATGGCATTGAGGCTGAACAGATCAGCGGGAGTCTTCACCAGCCCCTTGTCCACCAACTGCTCGACAATCTTGTCGCCAAGGCCATCCACATCCATGGCGCGACGGGCGGCGAAGTGCTTGATCGCCTCCTTGCGCTGCGCCTCGCAGAACAGGCCACCGGAGCAACGGGCAACCGCTTCCCCTTCCAACCGCTCCACCGCAGAGCCACAGACCGGACACTCGGTCGGGAAGAGGATCGCACGGGCATCGCTTGGGCGTTGCGCCTCCACCACGGCGACAATCTGCGGGATCACATCCCCCGCCCGGCGCACGATCACGGTATCGCCAATCATCACGCCGAGGCGCTCAATCTCGTCAGCATTGTGCAAGGTGGCGTTGGATACGGTCACACCGCCGACAAACACCGGTTTAAGCTTGGCGACCGGGGTCACGGCGCCGGTGCGGCCGACCTGAAACTCGACGTTCTCGAGCTCTGTCATCTCTTCCTGCGCCGGGAACTTGTGGGCGGTCGCCCAGCGCGGGGCGCGGGCCACAAAGCCCAGCTCCTCTTGCAGGGCGATGGCATCCACCTTGTAGACCACGCCGTCGATCTCGTAAGGGAGCTCGCCACGGCGGGCCAGAATGTCGTCGTGGAACGCCTGACAACCGGCGGCCCCCTCTTTGAGCTTCACCTCTGGACTGAGCGGCAGCCCCCACTCCTTGAGCTGGGTCAGACGGCCAAAGTGAGAGTCGCCCAGTTGCTCGCCGCCAACACCGACACCGTAAGCGTAAAAGCTCAGGGGACGACTGGCGGTGATGCGTGAATCGAGTTGACGCAGGCTGCCGGCGGCGGCGTTACGCGGGTTGACGAACACCTTCTCGCCTGCGGCCAGTGCCTTGGCGTTCATCGCCTCGAAACCGGCCTTGGGCATAAAGACTTCGCCACGCACTTCCAACCGTTCGGGCCAACCAGAGCCCCGCAATGCGAGCGGAATGGCCTTGATGGTACGCACGTTCTCGGTGATCTCCTCACCGGTGGCGCCATCGCCCCGGGTGGCCGCCTGCACCAGCTGACCATTTACATAGAGCAAGCTCACCGCCAGACCATCGAGCTTGGGCTCGCAGCAGAAGGTGAAACGCACTTCACGCTTGAGGCGATCGCTCATGCGTTGTTCGAACGCCTGCAACTCTTCGCTGCTAAAGACGTTATCCAGACTCAGCATGGGGATCTCGTGGCGCACCTGTTTGAAGGCGGTCAGCGGCTGACCGCCGACCCGCACACTCGGCGAAGCCGGGGTTTTCAGCTCGGGGTGGTCAGCCTCCAGTGCGATCAATTCGCGCATCAGACGGTCGTATTCGGCATCCGGCACTGTGGGGTTATCCAGCACATAGTACTGGTGACCGTATTCGGTAAGCAGTTCACACAATTGACGGTGGCGGGAGAGGATATCGCTCATGAAAAAGTCTCGAAGTGTGATTGAACATACGGCCTAGGGTAGAAACAAAAATGCGGTACCTGGGTACCGCACTTTGATTAATTCGACCCGCATGGCGTATTAGTCGCGGCTGGCCTCGTAGGCAGCCAGCTCATGACGGTAACGGGCGATAGTCTCGTCACTCAGCGGGCTGCGCTCCATATCGGTCAGCATGGCATCGAGATCGCTGGCCAGCTGATCAGCGGCCTGCAGCATGTCCTCGAAGGCAAATGCGGCATTGCTGCGCAGGGGCAACTGCATGAACAGGGAGACACCCGGTGTGGTGAACTGCTCCATCCGATAGGGATTGAAAGTACCCGGCTTGACCATGTTGATCATGGAGAAGAGCACTTCCCCCTTGCCATTGGCATCTTCGTGACGGTGGAAGATATCCATCTCGCCAAACTTGAAGCCAAGCGCCATCAGGGAGGAGAGCAGGGTAGCCCCTTGCAGCTCGTGACCCGGACGCCCCATCAGGTTGATGACATAAACGTCCTGCCAAATCTTCTCGACCGGCTGGGCAGCAACGCGCGGCTCTTCAACCGGCGCTTCGTAGACCGGCTCCTCATACACGGGCTCGGGAGCAACGTGACGGGGCTGCGGTTTGTATTCGGGTTCGGTAGCGCGCACCGGCTCGGCACGCACGCTCTCGTTGCGCACGCCAAAAGTCGGCGCAGTTGCATAGGCTGGCTCGACCAGCGGCTCGTCATCCTGAACCTGCATGACAGGCTCGCGCTGGGGACGGGAGCGGTAAACCGGGGTACGACGATTGACCTGCGCCGGCTTGCGCACGGGTGCAGCGGGCTCTTCCTCTACCACTTCGGGCTGAGGCTCATCGTATGCTTCCTCTTCTTCATAG
>NZ_CAWNZT010000356.1:38663-59092 GCF_963878965.1 Aeromonas sp. HMWF015
ATGAGGAGCGACGGCTGAGTTCCGGCTGGCGGCTCTCTTCGTCGCGATGGAGCTTGGGCTCGGCGCGACGACCACTGCTGACCACACGCACCTGACCGATGCCATCGCTGTCGAACGCATCATCGTCACGATTACGTGACTTGGACTCCATCCGGCCAAGCGGTTTCTCTTTGATCGGTGCCTGACGATTCTTTTTGTTGCTCCACAACCCGTGAATGAGCAATGCCGCAATAGCAATACCGCCCAGGGCAACCAAGATGTAACGCAATTCCTGCATTAGCTGCTTCTCTTTCTAGTTTTGCTCAGCCAAAGCGACGGCTTCACCGATATCGACCGACACAATGCGAGAAACCCCGGGCTCTTGCATTGTGACGCCAACCAGCTGCTCAGCCATCTCCATGGAGACCTTATTATGACTGATGTAAACGAACTGTACTGTGCTCGACATCTCTTTGACAAGAGAACAGAAGCGACCGACGTTCACTTCATCGAGCGGTGCATCCACCTCATCCAGCAGACAAAAAGGTGCTGGATTGAGTCTGAAGATGGCAAAAACCAGCGCAAGTGCGGTTAACGCCTTCTCCCCCCCGGAAAGCAGGGCAATGGTAGCATTCTTCTTACCCGGAGGTCTCGCCATGATGCTCACTCCGGCCTCCAAAAGATCATCGGAGGTGAGCTCAAGCCAGGCACTGCCCCCACCAAACACTTTTGGAAAGAGGGATTTTAAATCTTCGTTGACCTTATCGAAAGTGTCCCGGAAGCGTATTTGTGTCTCTTTATCAATTCTTTTAATGGCTTGGCTCAAAGTTTCCAGCGCTTGCTCAAGATCCTGGCACTGGTTTTCCAGATAAGTTGCTCGCGTTTTCGCCTCTTCGTACTCTTCCAGCGCAGCCAGGTTGATGGCGCCAAGTGCTTCCACTTGCGTCTCCAACGTCTGGATCTCCTGCCGCAGCTTGCCGCGATCAGCGGCAATCAGCACCGCCTGATCGAGATCCACCAGTCGAACACCCAGCTCTTCGAACTGTTCGTGCAGCCCTTGCCGGCGGGTAAGGTTGCGCTCGCGCTCAAGGCGCAGGGTCGCCAGCTTCTCCTGCAGCACCACCAGCTGCTTGTGATCGGCGCTACGCGCCTGATCCAGCTCGCTCAATTGACGTTCCAGCTCCGCCAGCCGTTGATGGCAGGCGAGTTGCTGCGCCTCCAGATTGCGCTGCTCCGCCAGCAAAGGGGCGAGGTCTGGAATCGCTTCGTTTTCAGGGCTCTTGAGTCCGGCCAGCTCCAGCCCGAGCCTTGCCAACTCCTCCTCACCAAGCGCAATCAGCTGACGCAGGTTGCCAAGTTCAAGCTGCAAACGCTGACAGGTCGCCTGCTGCTGCTCGCGCCGCCCGCGCGCCTCTTCCTGCGCTCGCTCGCAGCGCCCCACCAAATCCTGAGCTGCCTGCAGCGCCTCGCTCAGGGGCTCGCCCTGCTCCTGCAACTCGGCCAGACGCGCCTCTTCGAGCGCCAGCTGCTGCTCGGTCTCGGCCAGCCGCTGCGCCTCTTCGGCCTGCTCTTTATCGAGGCGGATCAGCTCTTCGCCAAGCTGTCCGAGCCGCAGCAGCCGCTCTTGTCGCTGACCTTGCTGCAAGCTCCAGGCTTCGCGCAGTTGCTGCCATTTTTGCTCCTGCTCGCGCAGGGTTCGCTGCGACAACTCCTGCGCATTAACGATGCGTGCCCGCCGTTCATCCGCTGCAGCCAGCTGCTCGCTCAATTGTGCCAGCACGTCGGCTGCAGCGCGTTGCTCGGTGTGCAACCGCTCACGTTCCCCCAGCAACGCCATGGTACCGAGCGCAGCGCCTTGCCCAATATCCGCCCAGTTCGGCCCCAACCAGTCGCCGGCAGGAGTCAGTACCGACTCACCGGCCAGCAAGGTTGGCTGGCGAGCCTGCGCCTCTTCCCTGTCATCGGCCAGCCAGATGGCGTTGAGGAAGGCTGGAATGTGAGCGCCACTGATCAAGGAGGCCAGCGTGCCGGCAACGGCTGGCAGCGCCGGGCCAATCCAGAGTCCGTCCAAAACCGGATTGCACTCGTCCGCAGGGGTCGCGGTGAGCCAGCGGCCCAGCACCTTGTCGAGTGCCTGCGCCCATTCGGGGGCAACTTGCAGCCGATCCGCCAGAGTCGCCCCCTCCATCTGCTCGCCAAGGATCTGATCCAGCGTCGTCAGGCGCGCCTCCAGCTCCCGTAGCAACCCCTGCTGCTGGCTGTGGGCGAGTTTGAGCGCTTCATGATCCTCACTCGCCTGCGCAAGCTGCGCTGCCAGCTCCTCGGCCGCCGCCCGGCCCAACTCCAGTTCGCCCCCCAGCATCTCGAGGGTCGGTTGCAGATCTGCATCCTCTACGCCGATGGGGCCGGAGCGCTCATCCTCCAGCTTGAGACGGGCAAGTCGGGTTTTAGCTTGCAGCTCATGCAAGCCACCGAGCCGAGCCCGGGTCTGGTTAAGCTCGCCCTGCAGTCGGGTCACCTGCTGCTGCCACTGTTGTTGGCGCTGGCGGGTCTGCTCAAGCTGCTCGCTGGCACGCAGTCGCGCTTCCTGTTGCTCGGTGAGCAACTGCTCACACTGCTCCAGCCGCGCTTCCTCATGCTCGGCCCTCAGTACGCCTTCGGTCAGCTGCTCCTGCTGGCTGGCCAGCTGCGCCTTGCGGCTGGTGATGCGATCCCCGAGAGATTGGGTTCGCGCCTGCAAATCACGGCCAAGCTCGCTCTGGTGCAGCTGTTGCTGTTCAAGACGGGCGATGGCCTGCCCGCCAAGGAAAATCTGCTGTTGCCGATTGGCCTGCTCGGCCTGCGCCTCCTGCCGAGCCACCGAGAGAGTGACGTGGCGTCCCTCGTCGGCGGTGCGCTTGGCATCGAACGCCGCCAGCGCCTGCTCGACCTGCGCCAGCTCGCTCTTGGCTTCGCCGAGGCGAGTCTCCAGTGACCACAGCTCGGAGCCAATCAACTCGGCGCGAGCGGCGCGTGAACGGCTCTTGAGCTGTTTGTAGCGCTCTGCGGTTTCGGCCTGCGCCTTGAGGTGGTCGAGACGGGAGCCCAACTCGCCGCGGATATCGCCCAGACGCTCCAGATTCTCCTGGGTGTGGCGAATACGCTGCTCGGTTTCGCGGCGCCGCTCCTTGTAACGGGAGACGCCGGCCGCCTCCTCCATGAAGAGCTTGAGATCGGCGGGACGGGACTCCACCAGCCGGCTGACAGTGCCCTGCTCGATGATGGCGTAGCTGCGGGGACCGAGGCCGGTACCAAGGAAGAGGTCGGTCACATCCTTGCGACGGCACTTCTGGCCATTGATCTGATAGTGGTTGGTGCCGTCACGCAGCACTTCGCGACGCACCGAGATCTCGGTAAAGCGGCCGAACTCGCCGGGCACCCGGTTGTGGGGATTATCGAACACCAGTTCGACCGAGGCGCGGGCATGGGCGGTGCGGTTGACGGAGCCGTTGAAGATGACATCCGTCATATTCTCGCCGCGCAGATGGCGGGCTGAACTCTCGCCAAGCACCCAGCGTACGGCGTCGATCACGTTGGATTTGCCACAGCCATTGGGCCCGACCACTGCGGTCATGTCGGCATTGAGCTCGATGCGGGTCGGCTCGACAAACGACTTGAAGCCGGCGAGTTTGATCAGTTTCAGACGCATGGCGACCTGTATGAGTGGCTAAATAAAGGGGAGGCGGGCAGGCGACTTTACCAAATCAAAAGCTTGTTTGTAATATGCTGACTGTCTTCCCATGCACAGATGGAGCTCATATGAGCCAATCACCCCATATGGTCAAAGCGTCAATCAGCGGTGCAGATTACTTCCTGCGCGGTTTTTCCCTCATCCGCCAGCCCGGTATCCGCACCTTCGTGCTGATCCCCCTGCTGGTCAACTTCGTGCTGTTCGCCGGCGCCTTCTATGCTCTGCTGTTGCAACTCGACGGCCTGTTCGCCTGGCTGCACCAGCAGATCCCGGCCTGGCTCAACTGGCTGGACTACCTGCTCTGGCCAATCGCCCTCATCACCATACTGGTGGTCTTCTCCTTTATCTTCAGCTCGGTCGCCAACTGGATTGCCGCCCCCTTCAACGGCCTGCTGGCTGAAAAGGTGGAACAGATCCTGACCGGCGAGGCCCCCAACGACAGCGGCATGCTCGATATCGTCAAGGATGTACCGCGCACCTTCGGTCGCGAGTGGAAGAAGCTCAAGTACTACCTGCCCAAGGCGATCGGCTGTCTCATCCTCTTCCTCATTCCCGTGGTCGGCCAGACTTTAGCCCCCGTGCTCTGGTTCCTGTTCAGCGCCTGGATGATGGCGATCCAGTACATCGACTATCCGTTCGACAACCACAAAATCGACTTCATCACCATGCGCGATGCCTTGAAGCAGCGCCGTGGCCAGTGCCTCAGCTTTGGTGCTCTGGTGACCCTCTTCTCCGCCATTCCGGTGGTGAACCTGTTCGTGATGCCGGTCGCCATCTGTGGCGCCACCGCCATCTGGGTCGATCACTACCGGCAGGAGCAGCTGCGCCGCTGATCCTCAAGCAGTGATTAAAAAGGCACCGGTCAGGGTGCCTTTTTGCTTTTCGCATGAATTAAAATAATGGATATATCGCTTTGCTTGTCCCATATAGCCCGAGTTGTTAGGATGCTCGCCTTTCTCGTACCCTGGGATATCTCATGTTACATGCACTCTTCTTGCTGGGCCTGGTGGCCGAAGGGATGACTGGTGCGCTGGCAGCGGGCCGGCGACGGATGGATCTGTTTGGTGTGGTGATCATCGCCTCGGCAACCGCCATTGGCGGCGGTACCATCCGCGATGTGCTGCTGGGGCACTATCCCCTGCTCTGGGTCGAGCATCCGGAATATGTGCTGCTGGTCGCGGGCTCGGCCATGGCCGGGGTCATCTCGGCGCCGCTGATGCGTTACCTCGGCAAGCTCTTTATGGCGCTCGATGCGCTGGGTCTGGTGGTCTTCTCCATTTTCGGCGCAGCAAGAGCGCTGGAGATGGGGCATGGCGCCGGCATCGCCTGCATCATGGCGGTAGTGACCGGGGTCTTTGGCGGGGTGCTGCGGGATCTGCTCTGCCAACGCATTCCACTGGTGTTTCGCCGCGAGCTCTATGCCGCCATTTCCCTCATCACGGCAGCCCTCTACTGCCTGGCGCTGGATCAGGGGTTGCCAACCAACTGGGCAGCCTTTGGGGCGATTGGCATCGGCTTTGTACTGCGCCTCCTGGCGGTTCGCTTCAAGTGGGGATTGCCCACCTTCAACTACCAGTACGCAACCCACTGAGTACGCCAGCTTTTGGCGAGACAGCCCGGATTGCGGACAACAAAAAAGCGCCGACATGGCGCTTTTTTCATGGGCTCTTGCAGCCTCAGTTAATCCCTTCCGAACTGAAGAAGGTCGCCTTGTCGGCGATGAAGCGGATCTTGATGTTCTTGCCATCACTACCCCAGATGCAGCTGGTAGTTCCCAGTACATCGTCACAACGCTCGGCTTTGCCCAGAATGGCGCTGGCCTCGGCGTAGCTCATCCCCATCTTCAGTTTGTCGTAGTTGTCGCGGTTGAGCTTGCTGCAACCGGTCAATGCCAGGGCGATCAGGATCCCCGTTACCAGACGTTTCATCTGTCTCTCCTCTCTCAATCATTGGAGCCTAACAGGTTGGCCCGGGTGATCACCAGCTTCGTACAGGGCCGGTGTCGAGGTGAACAAAGTTGTCATGCGGGTAGTAGCCGACGCCACCGACCTTGAGATGGAGCGCTGCCTTGCGCAGATTGGCCAGCTGCACGCCGGGAATACGCACATCGACCGCCTGTCCCAGGGTGTGGTAGCTATGTTTGGCAACCCCGCGGCTTCTCCGGCGCTTCTGGCGATTGGTCGCCGGTGCCCGATAGCCGGAGATCAGCTGGATCTCCCCTCGCCTCCCCAGCTTGTGCTGCAGCAGGAAGAGCTGATCGAACAGCTTGGTATCGATGTCGAACACTTCGTTGCGACGATAGTCGCGGAAGATATGGTTCAATTCGGCCAGCCCGTCATTGAGATAGCGGCCATTCTCCCAATAACTGACCCTTGCCCGCTCACCGGTGTTGAGATTGAAAAAGCTCAGTTCACGACCAGTGGTACTGCGGCTTGCCAGTGCAGGGAAGGAGATCAGCGAGCTGCCCAGCAGGCAACCGGCTCCCAGCAACAGGCGACGACGACTTATCTCTTGTTCCAGCATAAGGGGTCCGTCCATCGCAGATTCAAGCGACATAGTTGAATAAAGATTGTTCAATGAATTCGGTTCAGGCGCTTGAAACTACCTCCCGGCCGGGATCATGTCAAACCTCTCTCGCCCATGAAAAAGCCCGGCCGAGGCCGGGCTTTTCACTCTGTGGCTGGGATCACAGCAGGCGGCTCTGGAAGCTGACCCGATCAAATCCGTAGATGTCGTTACGCAGTTGCTGGCGACCATCTTCGTCGATCCAGCTGCTCCAGTAGACGGTAAAGACCGGGATCGGCGTGGTGAGCGGCAACCATTTGGTCTGGCTCTCCTTGAGGATATTGGCCACCTTGTCCGGCTGATAGCGGGAATCTGCCAGCAACAGCTCGGCCAGATCGTCCGCATGTTCCACCCGGATGCAGCCCGAACTGAAGGCGCGCGCCCCCTGCTCGAACAGCGCCTTGCGCGGGGTGGAGTGCAGATAGATGGCGTCATTGTTGGGCAGGTAGAACTTGTAGCGCCCCAGGGCATTGTGATCACCCGGCTTTTGCCGCAGACGATAGGGGAAACCGGCAGCCAGCGCCTGATGCCACCCCTCTTCGGTGAACTGCACCGGATTGCCCTCGCTGTCGATCACCTCGAACTGCTCGCGACTCAGGTACGCGGGATCGCGACCCAGCTTGGGCAGGATGTCCTTGCTCAGGATGGAACGCGGCACATGCCAGGAGGGGTTGAGCACGATGGAACGAATTTCGCTGGCCAGAATGGGGGTGGCCCGCTGCTCCTTGCCGACGATGACCCGGCTGGTAAACACCTCGTTGCCGGACTCCACCACGCTCAGGCGGTAGTCGGGAATATTGACCAGCACGTAGCGGCCACCGGCGAGCTGATCCACCAGATCGCGACGCCACAGGTTACGCAACAACAGGCTGGCGCGCACTTGCGGGCCGGTATTGAGCCAGGAGCGGGTCTGACGGCCGATGATGCCGTCCGCGGTGAGACCGTGACGATGTTGGAACTGCTTGATGGCCTGCTCGGTATCAACATCGTAGATCTGATCACCATGGCTCGGGGCGCTGTCGCCCAGCTCGTTGAGCATGGCACGGATCTGACCGAGCTCGGCTGAGCTCTCTCCGGCACGCAGGGTCGGCATATCAAGGGTCGGCCACTTTCTGGCCATCGGCATCGCCAGCAGTTTGTGCACTTTGGCCCGCACCGCCTCGTATTCCGCCACCTGAGGGCGCAGGGATTTCACCTGAGTGAGCAGGTCA
Source organism: Aeromonas sp. HMWF015 (assembly GCF_963878965.1). Lineage (NCBI taxonomy): Bacteria > Pseudomonadati > Pseudomonadota > Gammaproteobacteria > Aeromonadales > Aeromonadaceae > Aeromonas > Aeromonas sp. HMWF015. Next base: position 46,149 of record NZ_CAWNZT010000356.1, read on the forward strand.
TCATCGCTGGGCAGGGTCACCACAGGGCGGTTCAAATCGAGCTTGAGGGTCTTCATCTGCTCGCGCGAGACCAGATCCATCCCCCGCCAGGCGTGCTGGAAACGACTCAGCTTGGTAAAAATGTCGTCATAGAGGGCGCCACGCTTGTCTGCAGGAGTGGCCTGCAGGCGCTTCCAAAGCGTGAAAAAATCGGGGTGCAGCTGGGCCAACACAGCCTCTTGCAACTGCTGCTCCAGCTCGATACGGGCCTGTTCGGCCTGACTGCCCTGATACCAGTCGTGCCCGGTTTCACTGGCCGCCACCACAACTTGTGCTTCGGTCGCATGTACCGCGCCAGCGGGCAAACATCCCAGCCACACCAGATTGGCAAGGGCCAGCCAATACTTCATCCCCATGGGTACCTCAAAACGGTTTGTTCACTCTGTCAGGCCTGACAAGCAGACCCGATGCTCAGGCCGCTCATGATGCGTGAACGGCCAATACTTTGCTAGCGCCCGGGGGCATAACGCTGCCAGATAATGTCATACGCATCTGTCTCCTTGAACCGCGCCAACGCCTGATTGAATTGTTGCAAGAACTGCGGCGAAAAGCTGCGCTTGCCCAACATAAAGAAGCTCGGCGATTCAGATACCACCATGGGGTGACTGGTGAACAGACCGCTCATCCCCTCCTTGTTGAGGGCGCTGGGGGTAGCCAGCATGTCACCGAGGAAACCGTCGATCCGCCCGCGGGCCAGCTTCTCATAATTCTGCTGGTCGCTCACCGCACTCACCTGTTTGGCATAGCGAGCGAGCAGCGACATCACTTCATCACCATAGAAGTACTCTTTGGTGACACCGAGGGAGTAACCACTGGCCAGCCAGCTCGCCAGATCCTGTTCGGGATAATGGCTGCCCTTACGGATCCACAGCAAGGTGCGCCCCGGGTTGTAGGAGTCGGAAAACCAGGCATAACGGGCGCGCTCATCATTGATGTTCGCTTCCATCGCCATGTCTATCTCGCCATACTCCATTTCGTGAAGTACCCGCTTCCAGGGCAGCTCCACATAGTTGACCTTGCAGTGCATGGAAGTGAGTACAGCCGTCAGCACCTCGGCGGCATAACCGCGCACCTGTTGCGGTGAATCGGCTTCGTAATAATGGTAGGGGGGCCAGTTATCGTAACCGACCTGAATAGGCTCGGGACACAGGGCCTTGGCCAATGCCATTGGCGCCCATAATCCAAGCAGCAGAGAGAGGGTGAGCCACTTCATAGGTCATCCTTGACGAATAGGTGAGTCATCATAAATCGCCCCCTGCAAAATGGCGATAGAGGCCAGATGACAATCGCATCCGCTAGAAAATGACGCAGCAAAGCACGTCTATTTGCCAAACGCCCTGCCGGAGCGCTACTGGCAACCTGCGCCCCGTCAGACCTGTTTAACCGGGAAACAGCAACGTTTGGAACAGGGGTAAAAAGGGGTTAATATGTGACCAAATATTTTTTTGTGATCCACTATGCTTTTTTTGCAATTGGATTAGCATATGCGCGACATCGGCCTACCCATTCTGTCAGGCATAGAGAGTGATATGACGTACAAAAAGTTCGGTTTTTTGACTGCCATTCTGGCGTTAAGCGGTTTTTATCTTTACACCCTCTATCTGGCTGCTCACCCCAACGTGAGCCTGGCCTACAAACTCTATTATCTGGAAGGCAAGACACGCTTCTGGGAACACAACTCCAGCATGACCTATCAGCCGGGTAACGAGCTCAATCTGACCAAGCCAAGCCGCTTCCTCTCCAGCGAAGGCTGGGCCAAGAAGCCGAGCGACGAAGGTACCCTGCTCAGCGGTCAGGGCGGTCTCTACTTTGTGCTGCCCAAGCAAGCAGCCAATCCGGATCAGCTTACCGTACAAGCCCGCATCAACAGCCCGGAAGCCGGTGCCCTGTTGAAAGTGGCGCTGGGTCACGACTTCACTACCACGGTGAAACTGGCCAAAGCTGGCATCAACGAAATCCGCCTCAGTCTGCCCGGAGACTCGCTCACGGCAGATCCCAAGCGCCCCAATTTTCTGGCGCTCTCGGCACCTACTCCCATCAATGTGCAGTCGGTACGTTTGACCGTAGCCCAGTGATCCTTGCCCCGAATACCATTTTATAAAAACAACTATCCCAAATAAGGACGTTCTTATGTCGCATCCAGATTTTCGACTCTCTCTGGTCGTTCCCGTTTACAACGAGGAAGAGAGCATCGATGCCTTCATCAACGCGATAGACAACGAACTGGCCCCGCTGAAAGACCAGCTTGAAATTGTATTCGTCAACGATGGCAGCCGTGACCGCACCCGTGAAGTGGTCGAGCAGGCCATCGCCCGCGATCCGCGCGTGACCCTGGTCAACTTGGCACGCAACTTCGGTAAAGAAGCGGCCCTGACCGCCGGTCTGCATCAGGCCAAAGGGGATGCTATCGTGCCGATGGACGTGGATCTGCAAGACCCGCCCGCCCTGATCCTGGAGTTCGTCAAACTGTGGCAGACCGGTGACTATGACACCGTCTACGGCATCCGCGTCGATCGCAGCGCCGATACCCCGATGAAGCGCCTGACTGCCGGTGGCTTCTACCGCTTCTTCAACGCCCTCTCCACCAGCACCAAGCTGCCGGAAAACGCCGGTGACTTCCGCCTGATCGACCGTCGCGTGGTCGAGGCGATCAAGCTGCTGCCCGAGCGCAACCGCTTCATGAAGGGGCTGTTTGCCTGGGCCGGTTTCCGTGCCGTAGGCGTCCCCTACGAGCGCCCTGCCCGTCACGCCGGTGAAACCAAGTTCAACTACTGGAAACTGTGGAACTTCGCCCTCGACGGTCTGCTCAGCTTCTCCAGCTGGCCGCTGCGGGTCTGGAGCTATGTGGGGGTCAGCGTCTCGCTGGTTGCCTTCCTCTATATCCTGAAAATCATCACCCAGGTGATCTTCTTCGGCATCGACGTGCCCGGTTACGCCTCCCTGATGTCCGTGGTGCTGTTCCTCGGCGGTATCCAGCTGTTGTCGCTCGGCATCATCGGCGAGTACATCGGCCGCATGTTCGTGGAAGTGAAACAGCGCCCGGTCTACCTCATTGAAGGGGTCTATGGCCAGTATGCCAAGCAGGATGCGGCCAAACCGCAGAGGGCTGACAGCAACCCGCAAGAGCAGCAGGAGCAAGCGCCTCAATGATCTCCCGCGAGGAATTCTGGCGGCTGGTACGTTTCGGTTTTGTCGGCGGGGGGGCAACCCTCGTCGACCTTGGCACCTCCATCGCACTGTTTCATACCTGGCCCACCATCTCGGAGCACCTGGTTACCACGCTGGCTTTTGCCATCGCGTTCTGGTTCTCCTTCTTTGGTCACCGCTACATCACCTTCCAGAAGCAGGGAGCCGCCAGCAAGTTTCTGCTGGTCGCCCTCTTCTCGCTGGCGGTGCGTAACCTGATCCTGAGCGGCCTGCTGTTTGCGGGGCTCTCCGGTCTGCTGCCGGTGGTCATCGCCACCCTGACCGTTACCGTCCTCACTTACGTTCTCTCTCGCGTCTGGGTTTTTGCCTGATGAATGATATGACCAATACTGCCCCGCTAACCGGGGCTGCACTCCCCTATCGCCCGTCACTGCGCATCAGCGGTCGTGACTGGCTGATGATCATCGCCGCCTTCATACTGAGCCGGGTGGCGCTGTATGGCATGGGTTACTTCGGTGTCCAGCTCTACGGCTCCCCCGACATCGGTCCGCTGCAGGCCTATTGTCAGTTCGACTGCGTCTGGTTCCAGCGCATCATCGAGAACGGCTACGACCTCTACCCGCGCTGGCTGAGCAAGGGCAATGCGGCCAACTGGGCCTTTATGCCGCTCTACCCGATGGTCTCCGGTGCCATCTCCAACCTGTTCAATGTCGAGAGCCTGATCGGCCTCATCATTGTGGCCAACGCCTCCTTCTTCGCCAGCCTGCCGCTGATGCTGCTGGTGCTGCGCCAGCTCAAGCTGGGTGACGATACCGCCCGCTTCGGCGTCTGGCTGCTCGCCTTCTCCCCCTTCTCCGCCTACTTCGTCTCCGGTTATACCGAGTCGACCTTTATGGCACTGATGCTGGGGATGTTCCTGTTCGCCTATCGGGAGCAGTGGCTGATGGTGGCCGTGCTGGGGGTCTGTATCTCCGCCACCCGCAACCTGGGGGTGATGATGGTCTTCCCGGTGCTGATCCTGGCGCTGCAAGCCTACGGCTGGCGGGAATTTTTCCGCTTCACCGAGCGCGCCTTCAAGGTGGTGTTCACCCTCTGGATGATCCCGTTTGGCCTGTTTGCCTACATGGTCTACCTCTATCACCTGACCGGCGATGCCTTCGCCTTCAAGCACATTCAGGTGGCCTGGGGTCGCTATATGGACAGCCCGCTGGACTGGTGGCTGAGCGGTTTCGAGCTGGGCGGCCGCAAGGCTTACCTCTCCATCATGGTGATCTTCGGCTGGTGCCTGAACGGCTACCTGTTCAGCCAGAAACGCTGGGCTGAAGCGACCCTGATGTTCATCTGCTGCACCATCCCGCTGATGACCGGCCTCAACGCCATGCCACGCTACATGTTCGGGCTCTACCCGACCCTGCTGGCCATCATTCTGCTGACCCATCGCTGGCCCGCTATCCGCCCCGCTGTGCTCTGCATCAGCGGCATGGTTGCCTCCTTCATCGCGGTGGCCTTCGTCAACTTCAAGTTCTTCACCGTCTGATGTGACGACGATGCCTGATACACCAAATGCCGGTCACCTGACCGGCATTTTTTATAGGCGCCATTTATATCGACAGAGCATCTCACCCACCCTCCATCACACTTTCCTCTGCTTGAAAACGTAACCATTTGAACTGATGTCACAAATCGGCATTTTGCCGATCCAAGGCACTCTTTGCTGCTCCTAGAATGGGCCCTTGTCCGAACTGCCCTGCTCAAGGAATGGCTTATGCGTCGTGCTCATCACTTATCCCCTCTCTGGCTCGCCCTGCTGGCCGCCCCTCTGTTCACCCAGCAGGCGATAGCCGCCCCCGAGGTTCGCCTCTATGTGGATGGTCAACCGGTAGCGGCCCCGATCGCGCTGGACAAGGGCACGGTAGAGCTGACCCATTCCCTTGCCAAGGGGAGCCACCAGATCCGCATCAGCGACACAGGCAACAGTTGCGGCACCAGCTTTGGCCCGAGCGAGAACAAACCACTCCCCTTCGGCACCGCCCAACCCATGGACAAATGCAGCAAGGATCAGAGCTTTACCCTGCGGGTAATGCTGGCGGGGGATTATCAGTTCACCTTCAACCCGGATACCCCCAGCCTCAAGGTGCTGCGGGCGACCAAGAAGAGCGAGTTCAAACGCCAGCCGCCAGAGGAGCCCTGCATCAGCTGGGATGGCGGCCCGGTCACTGTGTCGCTCAAAGGGGTCTGGCCCGACGGTACCCGACTGAGGGATGCCTATTCGAGACAGGAGGCGGTGGTCAAACAGGGCAAGCTGACCCTGACCCCGAGCAAAGAGAGCGGCGGCCTGCTGCTGCTCGAGCCGGTCAAGGCAGCCAAGCCAGCACCGTTCAGCTGGGATCAGGCGAGCGTCTATTTCCTGCTGACCGATCGCTTCCACAACGGCGACCCTGCCAACGACCACAGCTTCGGCCGCCAGAAGGATGGTCAGGACGAGGTGGCCACCTGGCACGGCGGCGACTTCAAGGGGCTGACCGAGAAGCTCGACTACATCAAGAGCCTCGGCATGAACGCCATCTGGATCACCCCCATGGTGGAGCAGGTGCACGGCTTTATCGGCGGTGGCGAGCAGGGCAACTTCCCTTTCTACGCCTACCACGGCTACTGGGCGCTCGACTTCACCAAGATTGACCCCAATTACGGCGATGAAGAGAGTCTGAAAACCCTGGTGGACGAGGCCCACAAGCGCGGCATGCGGATCATCCTCGACGTGGTGATGAACCACGCCGGTTACGCCACCCTCGCCGATCTGCAAGATCTGGGGCTCACCGATCTCACCCAGAACACTGACAAGCTGCCGACCGTCTGGAACCAGTGGCGACCGAGCGGCGGCCTCAACTGGCATGGCTACAACCAGTTCATCGACTATCAATCACCCGCGTGGAACAAATGGTGGAGCGGTGACTGGGTGCGCGCCGGTCTGCCCGGCTACCCGCAGCCAGGCACCGACGATGTCACCGGCTCGGTGGCGGGGCTACCGGACTTTCTCACCGAATCGACCAAACCGGTAGGGCTGCCGCCGTTGCTGGCCGCGAAAAAGGATACCCTCGCCAAGGCGCTACCCGACGCTACCGTGAGCGACTACCTGATCGCTTGGCACACCGACTGGGTGCGCCGCTTTGGCATCGACGGCTTCCGCGCCGACACCGTCAAGCATCTGGAGCCCGAAGTGTGGGCCAAGCTCAAGCAGGCGGGCACCGCTGCGCTCAAGGAGTGGAAGACCAACAACCCGGGCAAGGCCCTCGACGATCTGCCCTTCTACATGGTGGGCGAGGTGTGGGATCACGGGGTAGCCAAGGATTTCTGGTATCAGAACGGCTTCGATTCCCTGATCAACTTCGACTATCAGCGCGAGTTTGCCCTGCCCCAGGCCCAGTGCATGGCCAGCGCCGAGCCCACCTATGCCAGCTACGCCAGCCGCATCAATCAGGATCCCGAGTTCAACGTGTTGAGCTACATCAGCTCCCATGACACCAAGTTGTTCTTTGGCGACTATCAGGATGTGCCGCTACAGCGCCGGGTCGCCAACAGCTTTATGCTGCTGCCGGGGGGCATCCAGCTCTACTACGGCGACGAGTCCGGCCGCGGGCTGGCCAAGGATGGCGGGGTGTTCGATCAAGGCTTGCGCTCGGATATGAACTGGCAGGAGCTGGCCAGCGGAGACAAGGCCGAGTTGGTCAAGCACTGGCAGCAACTGGGCCAGTTCCGCGCCGCCCATCCGGCTATTGCGGCAGGCAGTCACCAGAAACTCTCGGATGCCCCCTACGCCTTCGTACGGGAGAAGGGGGATGACAAGGTAGTGGTGGTCTTTGCCGGTCGGCAGAAGTAACTCTTGAGCCACATTGACCAGCAGCAGAGAGGGGAGCCACTGGCTCCCCTCTTTCGTTTATCTATCTGCCAAGGTTCACTGTGGCTGGCGCGCCACCACCGGCCACTGCAACCGCGCCTTGAGCAGGGTCTCCTGCCACAGAGGCCAAGAGAGCAGCGCCTGCTGATAGGCTCCGGCCTGACCGGGCAACAGGATGCCGTAGCTGGCCAGCCGATAGGCCATCACCGCATAGAAGGCATCGACAATGCCCGCCTCGCCAAAGTAGAAAGGGCCCCGCGCCTGCGACCAGATCTCCTGCAAACGGGCCAGCTCACCGACCGCCGCCACCGGGGGATCGATACGGGTTGGCGCCCCAAGGAAGAAGGGGAGCAGAGAACGGACCTGCCGAAATCCCGCGTGTAGCTCAGCGCAGAGGCTGCGAGCCTGTGTCCGCTCAGCCAGCGAAACGGGATAGAGCTGGCGATCGGGACAGAGCTCGTGAACATATTCAGCGATGGCCAGCGAGTCGTGAACCCGCACGCCATCGTGTTCGAGCCAGGGCACCAGACCGGCCGGTGCCAGCCGCTTGAGCCGGGCCAGCGACTTGGCATCCTCCAGATCGAACACCTGCTCCTGCCACGTCAGCCCGCTCATGGCGAGCACCTGTGCCGCCCGCATCGCCCAGGTGGAGCCGGTGCCCACCGCCAATACCAAGGATCCCATCTGTTGCCTCCTGCATGAGTTGCCTGCGACCGGCCGGTCTGCCCTTGATGGCAAAACATCCGATGGTCGCTTCACATTTGCACACCGGCGGGTTTGACCCTCTTGGTGAGCGATGCTAGTTTGATTTTTCAAAACAATCAGTTAGCAACAATGTGAGCCATTAACCGAAATATGGACAGCCAATTTACCATCGTCATCGCAGATGACCACCCCCTGTTTCGGGGCGCCCTTTACCAAGCGGTGCACATGGCCATCAACGACGCCCAATTGCTGGAAGCGGACTCCATCGACAGCCTGACCAGCCTGCTCGGCGAGCACCCCGAAGTTGACCTGTTGCTGCTCGATCTCAAGATGCCGGGGGCCAACGGCTTCGAGGGGCTGGCCCACCTGCGCGGCCAGTATCCCGACCTGCCCATCGTGGTGGTCTCCGCCTCGGAAGATGCGGCCATCATCCAGCAGGTGTTGCGGCTCGGGGCGCTCGGCTTTATCCCCAAGTCGGTGCCGATGAAGGAGCTGGTCAACGCCCTCAATACGGTGATCGGGGGGGATAACTGGGTGCCGGAAGGCATCTCGCTCCATCCCGAATCGGAAGACGGCCCCGATTTCGCCAGCAAGCTGGCCAGCCTCACCCCCCAGCAATACAAGGTGCTGATCATGCTGCGCGATGGCAGCCTCAACAAACAGATCGCCTGGGAGCTCAACGTCTCCGAGGCCACCATCAAGGCCCATATCACCGCCATCTTCAGAAAACTGGGCGTCAAGAACCGCACTCAGGCGGTTATCGCCCTGCAACAGCTCGATATCAAGGAGAGCTGAAACCCGCACGCAGTGACACGCGGGAGACGACATAGCCAGCCATGCTGGCTATTTGTTGCTCGACAATTAGCACGATCGTACTTTATGCTGCCAGCGCCAACGAGGAGAGAGTGATGAGCAAAGGGCGCCTGACCCGGGAAAACATTTTGCAGACCGCCTTTGAGCAAGCGAGCCAGCAAGGGCTGGAAAGCCTGACCATAGGCTCGCTGGCCAGCGCCTGCGAAATGTCCAAAAGCGGCCTGTTTGCCCACTTTCAATCCCGCGACAATCTGCAGATCGCCGTGCTGGAGTATGCCGCCGAAGTGTTTCGGCTGCGGGTGATCCAGCCGGTACGCCAGCAGGAGCACCAGAGCCAGCACGACAAGCTGATCGCCCTACTGCGCGCCTGGCTGGCGTGGAACCACTGCTTTGCGGGACGCTGCATGTTTCTCGACGCCTGGACCTCGGTGCAGGATGGCCATGAGCAAAAGAGCCAGGTGCAGCAAGCCGCCCGGCAACTGGTGCGCTTCTGGCTCGACTATCTGGCCCGTCAGGTGATGCAGGGGCAGGCCGCAGGCGAGTGGCGACGGGAGATGGATCCCTGGCGCGCCGTTTACCGCCTCTATGGCCTCTATCTGGCGGATCAGGTGTTCAACAATCTCGAACTGTGTCAGGATCCGGCCCACCACTTCTGGCCCGAGGTGGACGCTCTGCTGAGCAGCTGGCGCTGATGTGTTGGCATCCGTTCAACACGACTTTTTAAAAACCGATAAAAAAGCACGACCGTTCGCACATAAAAACCACAGGATGACCATGAGCAGCAAGATCTACTTCAACACCCGCCGCTTCAGCCCGAGCAAATGGCTGCTGGGGATCGGCACCCGGTTGCACCACAGACTTGCCCCCACCCATGCCAAACGTACCGCCAGCAAGTTGCTGCTCACCCCCCAGCGCAACCAGCGGGATGGCCACGAGCCTGCCGGTCTGGTGAAGCAGGCTGTCCACACCGGCGAAGGGGTATTGATGAGCTATCGGCTCGGTCAGGGGCCGCTGTGGCTGCTGATGCACGGCTGGTCCGGCAGCGCCAGCCAGTTCTATCCGCTGATGAGCCATATTGCCGCGCAGGGTTTCACCGCCATTGCCTACGATCATCCGGCCCACGGCCAGAGCGCAGGCAACACTGGACACCTGCCCCGCTTCGTGCGCGCCTTCGACGAGCTGGCGACCAAGCTGGCCAGCGAAGCAGGCCCGCTGCACGGGGTCATCGCCCACAGCATGGGAGGCGCCGTCACACTATCCAGCCGTCAGGCGGGTATCGATACCCTGCCGCTGCTGTTGATTTCGCCGGTGCTCGACTATGTGCCCCAGCTCTACGGCATGGTGGCACGTTCCGGCTACTCCATCCGGTTGTTCGATGCGGTGGTCAAGGAGATTGAGCAGGAGTACCAGCACCCCTTGAGCACGGTTGATCCGCTGGGCCGACTCGCCAGTCGCAGCGGCGCGGCGATGATAGTACACGACGAGGAGGACAGATTTGCCCCGCACGGCGATTCCTTGCGGGCCAGTCAGGATGGTCATACCCGGCTGGTGAGCACCCGGGGTCTGGGCCACGGCCGCATCCTCGCCAGCGCCCCGGTATTCGCCGCCTTCGATCAGCTGGCGCGGCCGGAAAATCCTCACCGCGCCCTTTGACATGGGGCCATGAAAAAAACGGGCAAGCGCCCGTTTTTATATTTGATACAGCGCCTTATAGTTAATTTGTCAGTGGGAACATTCTTGTCAGGACACAATAAGGCGCCAGCATATGGCCAGACCCAATACAGCGTTGTTGCTCACCGGTGGCGGTGCTCGCGCCGCCTATCAGGTCGGCGCCCTCAAGGCGATTGCGGAGCTCTACCCGCGCAATCTCGGCATCCCTTTTCCCATCCTGTGTGGCACTTCGGCGGGGGCCATCAATGTCACTGCGCTGGCCTGCTACGCCTCCTGCTTCCATCTGGGGGTGCGCAAGCTGGAGTGGGTATGGCGCCGCTTCGAGACTCACCACATCTTCGATTTTCACCCCGGCCGACTGCTGTGGCGGCTGATGTACGAAGGGTCGGCGGGGCTGATCAATCCCCACACCAACCACGCCTTTCACCTCTTTGACAACGCGCCGCTGCACCGCCTGCTGGATCAACTCATCGACTATCACCGCATCGATGACAACATCCTCTACGGCAGTCTGGAGGCGCTGGCCATCACGGCGTCGGATTACGATGACGGTCTCTCCACCACCTTCTTTCAGGGGCGGGCCGACCACCATCCGTGGGAGCGGGCCAGACGGCGCGGGGTACGCACCGTGCTTACATCTGAGCATCTGCTCGCCTCCTCGGCGCTCCCCTTCGTCTTTCCGGCCACCCGGATCGGCGAGAAGTTCTACGGCGACGGATCCATCCACCAGCTGAGCCCGCTCAGCCCCGCCATCCATCTGGGTGCGGAGCGGATCCTGCTGATCACCCTGGATCCGCCGGCGCACTCGGCGCCGACCCATCATCACGGCCATCTCACCAGCTCCAATATCGCCAGCCATCTGCTCGATACGGTCTTTACCGACACCCTCAACTCCGATCTGGAGCGGCTGTGGCGCATCAACCAGACTCTGGATCTTATCCCTGAGCGGGAGCGCAATCGCCTCAAGCTGAAACGGGTGGAAACCTGCGTGCTGAAACCGAGTCAGGATCTCGACACCATCGCACTGGCCTACCTGCGCAAACTGCCGCTAAAGTTGCGCCGCCTGTTGCGGGTGCTGGGTGTGAAGGGGGATGAGACCAGCAGTCTGGCCAGCTTTTTGATGTTCTATCCGGGTTATTGTCAGCAGCTGATCAAGCTGGGCTATCAGGACACCCTGAGGGAGCGGGAGCGGGTCGTCGCCTTCCTCGATATCGAAGGGCTACCAAAAGAGCGGGAATAAAGGGCGCGGCCGATGAGTCCGAGGGAACTCAGCGCCCCTCCAGCAAACGCTGCTCCGCCTGCTCCATCGCCACCACGGTACCAAACAGGATCAGCCGATCGCCAGCCGCCAGCACCAGCTCGGGTCTGGGCTCTAGGCTCTGATCCCCGCGCTGCACCTCCTTGATCCGCACCTCATCGAGCGGCAGCTCGCGCACTTCACGGCCTACCGCCCACGCCTGATCGTGCAGCAACAGCGGATGGAGGCGTTCAAGCAGCTGATCTGCCTCCAGATTGCTGGCACTCTGATCCCCCCAGTAGAAGCCGTGCAGGAAGCGATACTGGCTGCTGCGCTCCAGCTCCATCCGGCGGATCACCCGACCGATGGGGATATCGCAATTGAGCAGCAGGTGGGAGACCAGCATCAGGGCCCCTTCCTGGGATTCGGGGATCACCTCGAAGGCCCCCGCCTGCTTGTACTGCTCCAGAAAACTGTCATCCCGGGTACGCACCAGCACCTTGAGATCCCCCGCCAGTTCGCGGATCAGTGCCAGCATCGCCTCCACCCGCTTGCGATCATCGAAGGTGATGATCACCAGCCGCGCCCGCAACAGCCCGGCGGCCAGCAGAATATCGCGGCGGCTGGCATCGCCGAAGGCCACCTGCTCCCCCGCCAGCTTGGCCTCGCTCACCCGCTCGGGGTCGAGGTCTAGGGCCAGAAAGGGGATCTCCTCGATCTTGAGAAAGCGGGCACAGGTCTGCCCCGCTCGGCCAAACCCGGCGATGATGACATGCTGGTTTTTGCTCAGGCCCGACTGGGCGACTTCGGAGCGGGTCAGCAGCGCCGGATCGGTGAGGCTGCGGGCCAGCGAATGGGCCTGAGTCACCAGCCAGGGGGTCATGGCGATGGAGATGATCCCAATGCCGATGAGCAGGGAGACCAGTTGCTGATCCAGCAAGCCGTGGTGGAGCGCCAGCGCCAGCAGCACGAAGCCGAACTCCCCCACCTGACTCAGCATGATGCCGGCGGCCATGCTGTCACGCTTGCGCTCCCCCATCAGCCGCCCGGCCAGCAGTACCAGCAGGGATTTGCACAGCACCAGCAGCAGCACGCAGATCAGCACCTGCCACCAAGCCCGCGCCACCAGCTCCCACTCCATGGCCATGCCGATGGTGATAAAGAAGAGACCCATCAGCACATCGCGAAAGGGCTTGATGTCCACCTCAAGCTGATGACGGTAGTGGGACTCCCCCAGCATCATCCCCGCCAGAAACGCCCCCAGCGCCATCGACAGCCCGAGCGAATGGGTCATGTAGGCAGCCAGCAGCGCCACCAGCAGGGCACTAAGCACGAACAACTCGTCGGAGCGGGCCCGCGCCACCTCGTGAAACAGCAGCGGCAGCAACCACTTGCCCACCGCCAGCAGAGTGAAGAGAGCAAACAGCCCCTTGAGGG
>NZ_CAWNZT010000357.1:0-3610 GCF_963878965.1 Aeromonas sp. HMWF015
CTTATTGAACTGTGTATAATGGCAACAATTGATCCTATCTTCGACCGGATGTCTTAAGTGGCTGAATTAACATCAGAACAATTAAAACCCGCTTTTGCGATTGAACAGTTCACCAAGCTTAGCGAGCTTGAACCTATCCCCTTTGCTGCGCTGCAACCCAGAGCCATTTCCGGCATCAAACGTCTTGCCAGTTTTGATGGTGACTGTCCGGTCATGCTGCTCAACGGGTTCCCCGGCGCAGATTACGAAGGCGTTTGCCAAACGTTGATTGCCGACTCCAATGGCAAGGATGGTGACCTGTTTGATCTCTGCTACACCGAGAATCTGAACAACCCCTACAAGCCTATCTGGCTGCGCCTGCAACCAGGCACCGGCGTTGAGTTTTGCGAAATGGTTGGCGAGCTGCTCAAGCTATTGAGCCACCATCTCGATGCCGAACGCATCGTGACCCGCATCATGCGCAAGCAGAACAATGATCCGAAAATCGATGATTTCCTCTCCGACCTGGCGGCTCACGTGGCATTGGGTCTGGAATTCCAGCACCCCATTCTGATCAACCTGTTGATCCATCACGAAGCGCAGGAAGCGCCGGTGATTTATGGCCGTGATCTCAACTGGGATACCCTGTTTGGCTCCATCAACTACCAGACCGAGCAAGGCTCTGTCTATGCTAACCAGCACCTGTTGGAGCCTGGCTTGCTGCGCGAAGCCAACGGCGGCTACCTCATTTTGCAACTGGATGAGCTGCTGGATCAGCCGCACCTCTGGTTCAAACTGAAAAATGCCATGCAAAAAGGCGAGCTGGACTGGAACGCCTATCAGGAAGGGAAAACCCTGACCCCCTTCTTCGCGCCTGAAGCGACCCCCATCAAGCTCAAGCTGATCCTGGTGGGTGACCGACTCGACGTGGCCGAGTTCCAGATGCTGGATCGGGATATGTCCGAGCGCATCTTCCTGCGCGCTGATCTGGTATCAGAGGTGAATATTGAAGAGGATCTGCAGGAATTTCTGCAGTACCTGGCTTGGCTGCGCCAGCGCTGGAGCCTGCTGGACTTCACACCAGCCGCCCTCGCCGCCCTTTGTCGTCATGCTAGCCGCCTCTGTGACCATCAGGAGTGGCTGTCGCTCTCCGAAGTGCAACTCTCCGCCATCATGCGGATGGCTGACAGTCTGGCCCGGGAGCTGGAATCTGATGTGGTCACTGACGAGCATATCCGCGGCGCACTGGAGGAGCAGGATTACCGCCTCAACTATCTGGTTGAGCAGTCCGATCAAGGTGTTATCGACGGCCAGATCCTGCTGCAAACCGATGGCGAAGAGATTGGCCAGATCAACGGCCTGTCTGTCATTCAGGTCTCCGGTCACCCTTATGACTTCGGCGAGCCGGTGCGCCTCACTGCTACCGTACACCTTGGTGATGGCGATGTGGCGGATATCGAGCGCAAAGCGGAGCTGGCCGGTCATATCCACGCCAAGGCGATGATGATTATCCACGGCTATCTCTCCAACAAATTTGGTGCAGAGAACCCCTCCCCCCTGTCGGCCAATCTGGTGTTCGAGCAGTCTTACCACGAAATTGATGGCGACAGTGCCTCCCTGACCGGCTTGTGTGCCCTGCTCTCTGCCCTCGCCCGCCAGCCTATCTACCAGCACTTCGCCGTGACCGGTGCGGTCGATCAGTTTGGCAATGTGCAGGCCGTTGGTGGCGTCAACGAGAAGATTGAAGGCTTCTTCCGGGTGTGCAAAATCCACGGCATCACCGGCAAGCAAGGGATCATTTTGCCGGGCACCAACATCCAGCAGCTGAACCTCTCTGACGAGGTGATTGCAGCGGTTGAAGCAGGCCAGTTCCACATCCATCCGGTGGATCATGTGGAAGAGGCCATCGAGTTGCTGACTGGCTGTGTCGCCGGTGAGCCTGATATGCCCGATACCCTGTTTGGCCGTATTCAGGAGCGGTTGGACGAGTTGAACGGCTCCACTGCCAAAGTCGGACTGCTGCAATCCCTGCTGGGGCGCCTGTTTGGCCGCTGATGAAGTGATCGGAGTTGTTTAGCGAACAACTGTAAGCTAAATTGGCCCGGCTTTGACCCATTTGAAGGAAATACCGCGTGACCGTAGACAATACCACCATGGAAGCCCGCCTTTCCCTGTGCGAACAGGGCAAGAACTCTTTTACCCGTGAAGAGCTGCTGGCTTGCAGCCGTGGCGAACTGTTTGGTGAGGGTAACAGTCAGCTGCCTGCCCCCAACATGTTGATGATGGACCGCATCGTCAAGATCAATGACAACGGCGGCGAACACGGCAAGGGTGAGATCCTGGCTGAGCTCGACATTACTCCGGATCTCTGGTTCTTCGATTGCCACTTCCCGGGAGATCCTGTGATGCCTGGCTGTCTCGGTCTGGACGCCATGTGGCAGCTGGTTGGCTTCTTCCTTGGCTGGAAAGGTGGCCCCGGCAAGGGTCGTGCTCTGGGCGTAGGTGAAGTGAAATTCACCGGCCAGATCCTGCCGACTGCCAAGAAAGTGACCTACAAGATCACCTTCAAGCGCGTCATCAACCGCAAGCTGGTGATGGGGATTGCTGATGGTGTGGTCGAAGTTGACGGCCGTCCGATCTACAGCGCCACCGACCTGAAAGTGGGCCTGTTCAAAGATACCACCGCATTCTGATCTCTCTGATTGGTGGTAAAACAGCATTAACGCAAAGGGGCCACAACGGCCCCTTTCCTTTTGTAATGAGTGATGAAGTACCTGCTACTTCATGAAGAGGCCTGAGCCCCGCCCTTCCATGGCGTCACGCCAACCACCAAGCCAATGCCCTCGGGCATCCAGGCATTGATACGGACACGCTTCTTTCTGTTTGCCGACCACGCCAGCCTGATAACCACGAGCACGAGCTCTTTCCAGACGGTCCCGCTTCTGTCTCTTCATCATCTACGACCCTCTTCGTGGAACAAAAAAAGCGACCAATTCTGCATCGGTCGCTTTCATCTTTACTCCTGCGAGTGCACCGGGTCAAACAAAAACTTCCACCCTAACCGGGCTATGTGACACAAGGCACTGAACTGGATTAAGTTTTAATTACAGGGAACTTACTCCTGATTTTTGAGTCCTTCCAGCTCTTCCCAGCGAGCAAATGCCTGCTCCAGCGCGGCTTCAGCGGCATTGAGCGCATCGAGTTTCGGCTGGGTTTTATCTGCTGACAGCGAGAAGAACCCGGGCTGGTTGATCTCGCTTTGCAGCGCATCCAACTCGGCTTCCAGCTGCTCAAGACGAGCAGGCAACCCTTCCAGCTCAAGTTGCAGCTTGTAGGAGAGCTTCTTGCTCTTCTTCGGCGCTTCTGGCGCGGCGGTAACAACCAGCTCGGGCGCCTTGACCGGTGCACTCTTGGCCTGTTGCTGGGCATTCTGCTGTTCACGGGTCGCCATCATGTCGGCGTAACCGCCCACGTAGTCGCTGATACGGCCATCCCCTTCAAACAGCCAGCAACCGGTCACTGTGTTGTCGATAAAGCGACGATCGTGACTGACCAGCAGCAGAGTGCCGGGGTAATCAGAAAGCAGCTCTTCCAGCAGCTCCAGAGTTTCCACATCCAGATCGTTGGTCGG
>NZ_CAWNZT010000358.1:0-1722 GCF_963878965.1 Aeromonas sp. HMWF015
GCGTTCCCCCTGCCAGCTTGGTGAGCCCGCCGATGGTCGGGTGGCCTGGCGTCCTCACCAGCGCTCCGAGCCCGCCGATTTTACAGCCATGGCTGATGCCCTAGAGCTGACAATTTATCCCAGCGCCATTGCCCTGTTCGGGCACTGGTTCAGCCGCCCCATCCCCTGCCTTTTTAAGGGGCTGCGCCTTGAACTGATCCTGCCGTGGAACGAGGCGGATCTCGACCTGCTCAAGGAAAACCTCATCGGCCACCTGCTGATGCTGCGCAAGCTAAAACGAACCCCCTCCATCTTTATTGCCACCACCCGCAACGAGATGACGCTCATCTCGCTGGATAACGAGAGTGGTCAGGTGTGGCTGGAGTGGCTCGATTCCGGCCGCCGTCTGACGCTGGCGCCCTCCTTGCCGGCGTTTCTGGAACGGCTGGAGACGTTGCCACAATAGCGCCGGTTCGAGCCAAGGTTACTCATCGGAACGAAAAGAGCCTTGCCATGCGGCAAGGCTCTTTTTTATGGCATCGCGTACAGGGAACGCGCTTAATCCTTGAAATCCCAGGAGAGGTTGGAGACCAGACGGCAGCTGTCGCACTTGAAGTCGAAGATCTCGTGCAGCGGCTCTGCCAGCGCCCACTCACCGCCACAGCTGGGGCAGGGGCGCGCCTTCTCCTCGGCCGCGCTCAGCCCACCCACCCGGTAGAGGTAGTAGTAGGTGGGGATGCCGCTCAGCACTTCCAGCCGTTTGGCCAGATCGCTGCCGCGCCGGTAGAGGCGGCTGCCCACTTCGCCGATTTCGTGCAGCGCCGCATGTTCGGCGATGGAGCCGTTCATCTGCAACTGATCGCACGCCTCCCAATCCTCCTGCCACTTGATGATCTGTTTCTGATCGCCGTTGGCGACCGCGGGCAGCTGGTAGAGCGGAATGGGGGCGAAGTGGTCGCCACAGCGCAGCGGCGAGCAGGTGTGCAGGAAGCTGGTGTAGAGCATCATCCAGCTCGGCCGCTCGCCCTGCTGGCCGCAAGGATCTGTGCTGTCGGAGAGCAGATCCGCCCCCTGCAGCTGGAGTTTTGGCGCCAGCAACCCCGCCTGATTAAGCTGCTGCTCGGCCAGTTTGACCTGCTCGCTCTGGTTGTCGGGGTGCAGGCTATCCTGCTCCGGGCAGACCACCCGACTGACGAAATAGCCGTCATGCATGCTGGTGGGGAACTCCCGCCCGAGGATCTGGCCCTGATAACGCAGCATGTCGAGGTAGTTGACGATGGCCCGCTCGGCGTCGCCAAGGGAGGTATCGCGGTAACACTCAAAGCAGAGTTCGACGATATACATGGTTCAGCCTTGCCCCTGCTGGAGGAGCAGGTCGGTCAGGCGATCCACCTTCTGTTCGATGCGCGCGAGCTGTTCGGCGAGTTGCTGCAGGGTGAGCTCCGGTGCTGGCTGAGGCACAGCCTCTGGCAGGATCTCGCTCTCGGCGGTCGCAACTGGCTGCTGCTTCCACTGGCTCAGCACTTTCAGCAGCTCGGCCATCGGCACAGGCTGGGTGAGGCGGGCCTTGATCATTGCGGTGGTGGGCGTCAGGCCCTTGGCGGCCAGCTCGTTGGCAATTCGGATGATCTCGTGGGCGGACATAAGCATGCTCTGGGTGAGAAGGGGGGATCGATATCTGGGCGGGATCTTAACCAAAGCTGGCAGGGGAGGAAAGGGGCGGGCGGCTTAGCGGGGCTGGCG
>NZ_CAWNZT010000359.1:0-1784 GCF_963878965.1 Aeromonas sp. HMWF015
GTAAATGACGATCATTGATGTACTTGGCAGAGAGCTCGGCAGCTGCACGGATCGCCTTGGCGGTATAGCGCACTCCGTGGTGGGCTTCGTAGCGACTCTTGAGCCCCATCAGGATGCGCGTGGTGTCATCGATAGTCGGCTCAACAATATCGATCTTCTGGAAGCGACGGGCCAACGCACGGTCTTTCTCGAAGATCTGGGCGTACTCCTGATAAGTGGTGGATCCCACACAGCGGAGCAAACCATTGGAGAGCAGCGGCTTGATCAGGTTGGCCGCATCCAGCTGACCACCGGAAGCAGCACCGGCACCAATGATGGTATGGATCTCGTCGATAAAGAGGATGGCCCCTTCCTGACGCTCAATCTGCTTGAGCAGTACTTTGAGGCGCTTCTCGAAATCACCACGGTATTTGGTGCCCGCCAGAAGAGAACCCATATCCAGCGAATAGATGGTACTGCCCGCAATCACCTCGGGCACATCCCCCTTGACGATGCGATAGGCCAACCCTTCGGCAATGGCGGTTTTCCCCACGCCGGCTTCACCCACCAGCAGCGGGTTGTTCTTGCGACGGCGGCAGAGCACCTGAATGGTACGATTGAGCTCCTGATCACGGCCAATCAGCGGATCGATGCGCCCTTCCAGCACCAGCTGGTTCAGGTTGGTGGCAAAGCTCTCGATCTGTGCGGCCGAGACATCATCATCAGACTCAGGATTGTTATTGCTACCGAGATCAGGCTTGCTGTCCTTGCGCACCCCGTGGGAAAGGAAATTGACGACGTCGAGACGGCTGATCTCGGCTTTTTTCAGGAAATAGGCAGCTTGTGACTCCTGCTCACTGAAGATAGCGACCAGCACGTTGGCGCCGCTGACTTCGGTATTGCCGGAGGATTGCACATGGAAGACGGCACGCTGCAACACGCGCTGGAAGCCCAGTGTCGGCTGGGTTTCACGATCTTCATCGTCGCGCGGTATGAGCGGAGTAGTTTGGGTGATGAATGCGCGGATCTCCTTGCGCATCTGCTCAACATCGGCACCACAAGAGCTCAGCGCCTCATGGGCTGAACTGTTATCCAGAAGGGCTAACAACAGGTGCTCGACGGTCATGAATTCGTGGCGCTCGTCACGGGCCAGTTTGAAAGCCTCGTTCAGCGTCTTTTCTAGATCTTTATTCAACATAGGCACCTCCCCTAGTACAGCTACAATGTGGTGTCACACTCGCCATCAAGTCATCAGATTCAAGCCTTTTCCATAGTACAGAGCAGTGGATGTTCGTTGTTACGTGCATAGGTGTTGACTTGGACAACCTTGGTTTCGGCGATCTCTGCGGTAAACATGCCGCAGACACCCTTACCACTATAATGCACACTCAGCATGACCTGAGTCGCCTTGTCCAAATCCATACCAAAGAACTTTTGCAGCACCTCCACCACGAACTCCATCGGGGTGTAGTCATCGTTGTTCAACACAACCTTATACATAGGTGGCGGCTGCAGCTTTGTTTTCTCTGCTTCTGCAATCTCTTCATTAGCAAAGAGTTCTTTCTGCTTGCTCATAATCGCGCTTTAGTACCTCTAGATTACTACCGTCTCACACAAGCTTGTCAATAGACTTGTTAACCAGATCACATCAGTTGTTAACAACTCCTTGACTCGCTCAAAAGTTAGACTAGATTGGTTACTTGCTAATCTGTGCCCGTCTGCTATGGGCTCATGTCCCTAGTTATAAAGGGCTGGCGCAGGTTACTCAACGACTTCTGGGTAATCAATAAAAGGATGTAGAAGTA
>NZ_CAWNZT010000360.1:0-3210 GCF_963878965.1 Aeromonas sp. HMWF015
TAGTATCACTATGTGAAGTTGAACCATTAGATACTAACTCGATAAGAGAGTATAGTTTTGTCTGAAGATTTAATTCTTCTTCTTTAAAATCTCTCCAATCACAGTATGTATATATGTGCTTATCTGACTCAGATAGGAACTTTGAAGCCAGAGCAGATTTACCTTGGCCACCGATACCGGTTATAAATATAACTTTATATGGTAGTTTTAAGGCCTCTAGTTCATCAATTCTACCAGCCCAATATTCAATTTTTGGTGGTGTATCTTGTCCATGTAATAAATTCTCTCTTTCGGATGTTATTATTTTTTTTGCTGGTTGATCTACTGGAGTTGTCGTTGGTAAGTCGATTTCTTTAATGTTTATTAATGCGTCAATTGCGATAGGTATATCATCAAAACAATTTATTTTTATTGTTTCAACAAATTTGTGACTTATGTCGTCAGTTGATATAACGAAATGTTCAACGCCCAACCCATCATACATGCTATCCAATGTATTGAATAAATCGGTAATGTAAGGGTCACTCAGACTAAATCCAATAAACAAGCATGAATGAGAAGATATCAATTTTTGTAGTTGGAATTTTGCTAATCCATTATTGCTACTATATAGAGTCTCATAATCGGATGAGAATATGATAGCGTGATCAATTGCATTACAACTACCATGAATTTTCAATATAAATTCATCAGTGCCATCTAGTTTTGATAACTTATATGTGCTTGTGGGATCAATTACTTCTATCTGGGTGTTGTATTCAATTAAATTATCATAGTTCGTAGTTATTATTTTCCTACTTAGCAGTGTAAGTTTTTCATAAATTGGGTGTTTAATCGTTGTTTTAGTGGATGATTCAAATACCTCGTAGACATCTTTTATGTTTGAGTCTTTAATTTTATCTAAAATTTCTAGTGGAGGAAATAAATCTTGTTCAAGTGCATTAAGGTAACCTTGTCCTTTTTCAATAGAAGGTTTTTTTAGTACATTCATCACTATCTCATTCCAAAGTGGAAGACCGGACATTTTTGAAACGCCAGCACCGATGAATAGTAATTTTTTTTTTTTGATTTTATTGCATTTTGTAATGAGTGTGGGATAGTAATATCCATATATAAAGCATCCAGTTTTTTGATTTAATTAACGTCAGCGGAATAGTTAAAGGTTACTTGGTTTTATAAAAAATTCATTTTGTTAGCCAAAGGTGTTTTTTTGATTAAAACATAACAAAAGCTATTATTTATCGGCATTGTGAGTTCTTTCCAGCAGGAAGAAACGAGTAATGTTACTCACCCATGTAGAATTGCAAATTTGCACCATTGAGACAGTGTTTCTCGTAATTGAGCAACCGAGCCCAGTAAGACCAGTATTCCTCGAATATAACCCGGCTAATAGATAGTGGAGGCAAACTCGCAGTGTTTTGTGCGATGCTACTGGCAACGTTGGCTACCGCCCCTGAGTTACAGCCCCCAGTCTGCTGCCGTTAACCTGCGTTGTCGCAATTGAAGTGCCATGGGCAACACCTATGAGGTTGTGTCTCCACATGGAGATGTTACCTATTGAGGCGGAATGAGAAAGTAGATCGTGATTTTTTTCTGTGCTGGATCAACAAATTAATTATTAACTGTTCGGTATCTGAACAGTCTCGTGGGGTGCAATGCGCTGCGCTTATTGCACCCTACGTTTCTTCGTCAATCCGCTGGGGTGGCGTTGCTGAGCCCCGAGCTTCGCCAAAGTAACAAAAAGGGCGATCTGCGCCCCAAATTCTTTATAATGCCCCCCTTTAAAATCGCCGGACCCGGGTTCGGCGTGCGCTGATGGCTGGCTACGTCATCAGGCAGATCATCAGGATTGAGAAACGGTTATGCATACTCTGGAACAGCTGCGCGCGGGTGAACTGTGCGGTGCCCGCCATCTGAAGCTTTGTGAAAACCTGACGGAGTTCCCCACCGAGATTTTGAGCCTGAAAGAGACGCTGGAGGTGCTGGATCTCACCGGCAACCAGCTAAGCACGCTCCCTGACGAGCTGGCCGGGTTTGGCAAACTGCGCATTATCTTCTGCTCCGAGAACCGCTTTACCGAGTTGCCCGAGGTGCTGGGGCGTTGCCCGGCGCTCACCATGGTGGGTTTTAAGGCCAACCGGATTGCTACCGTCTCGGCCAAGGCACTGCCTGCGGGGTTGCGCTGGCTGATCCTGACCGACAACGCGGTGGAACAGTTGCCTGATGAGCTGGGCCAGTGCGACGCCCTGCAAAAGTTGATGCTGGCGGGCAACCGCCTGCGCCAGCTGCCGACGAGCCTTGCCAACTGCCGCAATCTGGAGCTGCTGCGCATCGCCGCCAACCGCATCGAACGCTTCCCCGAGTGGCTGCTCTCGCTGCCTCGCCTTTCATGGCTTGCCTACTCCGGCAACCCCTTTAGCGAAGGGGCGGAGGCGCGGGCCATCGATGATGCCCATGTCGCTCCCCTTGCCTGGGAGACGCTGGCGCTGGGCGAACAGCTGGGGCAGGGAGCATCCGGCGTTATCCATCGCGCCACCCTTGTGGGTAATACTGCTGATGCAGTGACTCAGGCGAGCGACAGAGGCGATGGCAGTCAGGTGGCGGTCAAGCTGTTCAAGGGGGCGGTGACCAGCGACGGGCTGCCCCGCTGCGAGATGGCGGCATCGCTGGCGGCGGGCACTCATCCCAACCTTATCAAGGTGATGGGCAAGGTGGCGGATCACCCCTCCGGCATTCCGGCGCTGGTGATGGAGCTGATCGACCCGGCCTTTGCCAATCTGGCCGGGCCGCCGAGCCTGGACTCCTGCACCCGGGATGTCTATCCCGAAGGGTTGCGCCTGAGTGTGCCGGATGCGCTGGCGATGGCCCACGGCATTGCCTCGGTGGCGGGCCATCTGCACCGCGCGGGCATCATGCACGGGGATCTCTACGGTCACAATATTCTGTTTTCCCGCGGGGCTGACGCGCCGGCTCGCGTCCTGCTGGGGGACTTTGGCGCGGCTTCCTTATATGGCCGCAGCGACTGCGAGCGGGCACTGGGCCTTGAACGACTGGAAGTGCGCGCCTTTGGCTGCCTGCTGGAAGAGCTGTTGGCCCATTGCGATACGCAAGGCTCACCGCTCGATGGGCTGCATCAGCTCAAAGCGGCCTGCCTCTCGGAACTCCCTGCCGATCGTCCCGATTTTGCTTATATCGAACGCCAGCTGGCGG
>NZ_CAWNZT010000360.1:3220-8042 GCF_963878965.1 Aeromonas sp. HMWF015
CAACGTCATTCCCTTTATTCATTCATCGCCATACACCCATGACGTTTTTGCATGGGTTGGTATACCTCTGCCCGTCATAAGCGTACCCAATAGCGATCATTGCGACAGCGAGGCGCACGGCAAGGGGACGTCACGCCATTCGCCCGATAACACGCAGAGGCTGCGCGGCAAAAAGGGGAGGACAGAGGGTTGCGCGGTGCCGGTTAAGTTGTGATATTGAGGCATCTTTAGTACAGAAGGGTAATAACGATGGAAGCTGCGTTTTGGCATCAGCGTTGGGAAGAGAACCGGATTGGCTTTCATCAGGCGGACTTCAACCACTGGCTGCAATCCTGGTGGTCAGCCCAGCAAGCGGACGAGCCGGTGCTGGTTCCCCTGTGCGGCAAGTCCCGTGACATGCTCTGGCTGAGCGCTCAGGGCCATCCGGTCGACGGTTTCGAGCTATCGAGCCTTGCCGTCAGCCAGTTCTTCAGTGAAAACCAGCTCGCCGCGACCGTCAGCGAAGTGGGCCCTTATCAGTGCCATCAGGTGGACAGCCTGCGCATTTTTCAGGGGGATTTTTTCGCTGCCCCCAGTCTGGGTCGCCGTTACCGGCTGGTCTATGACCGCGCGGCGCTGATCGCCCTGCCGACCGCGATGCGCCGCCAGTATGCGGCCCTGATCAGTTCGCTGGTCGACACCGGTGGACAGATCTTGCTGGTGACCCTCGAATATCAGCCGGAGCAGCAGAGTCAGCCCCCCTTCTCGGTGGGTGAGATGGAGGTGCGAGCCCTGTTTGAGCGCGATTTTCGTATCGAGGTGCTGGGGCGCGCCGCCGAGGTGGATCACCCGCGGGTGTTGTCGGGTCAGCTCTCCTACTTCGATGAGGTAGCCTACCGACTGGTTCGCCGGGGTTAACGGGCAGCTAACGGGCGGCCAAAGGGTGATCTGCGCCGACAAATCGTCGGGCTACGCGCTCTTCGCTACCTCCTTTGACGTAGATCAACGTGATTGGCGGGGGGAGTGCCTAATATGAGGCTGTTTCTCAATCACTGTTGGCATTGCAAAGCGAGTATCGGGTCTTTCCCGCTTGCTGATCAGCAACTCAGTGTCTGATTTTCACGCTCATGTTCACTTTTGGCGGCTTTGGTCGCAATTATTATGGTTTTTCCAGCCGACCCTGATGGGTCGGCTTTTTATTGTCTGTGATTTGCCGCGGGCTGGAAAAATGGAGGATGTCGAGGCCTGATCAGGCCTCGAAGGTGGCGGCATTGAGCCGAAATGCCCGTGGATCGTCGATAAACTGGCCGGTGATCCGCTCGTCATGTTCGTGCCCCTGACCATAGCTGCAGAGGATCAGCCGATCGGAGGTGCGCGAGCGCAGCTGGGTGATAAAGCGCACCAGATCGGCGCGGCTCAACTTGCCCACCTCGTCGCAGACCCGCTCCCGTTGATCGAACCCCAGATCCTTGTTGCCGATGCTGACCCACAGCCGCTGGCCGCGACTGCGCAGGTTGGCATCCCGCTCGCTCAGCTGGGCTTGCAGCCCCGCCTTGCTCTCCTGCCACTGCTGTTCGGTGAATTCGAGCATGGCGAGCGGGAAGAGGTCGATAAACTCCTCCACCGCATCGAGCAGGATCTGCGGTCCCGCCACCGGCGACTGGATATAGAAGATCAGCCCCGGATGGCGATTGAGGGGCAGGTTACCGGCGCCCACCACATAACCCAGTTGCTGGCGGGTGCGCAGCTCGTGGAAGAAGGTGGAGGACATGATGTGGTTCGCCAAAGTGAAGCAGGCGAGATCTCGCGCACGGGTGGTACGGGACTGGTAGTAGACCAGGAGCGCCGAGTCTTCGTGATCGCAACCCTGCTCGCGAATAAGGGTGCCCCTGTCCTGAATGGAGATGAGCGGGCGGCGGGTCTCGCCGCTCGGCTTGCTGCTGGTGCCATTGATATCGCTCAGGTGGCGCTCCATCAGGGCGGCCAGCTCCAGCGCTTCGGCGGCAGTCCAGTCGCCATGCACCAGCGCCTCGACATGCACCTCGCCAAACAGCTGGGCCACGAAGCCGGGCATCTCTTCCAGCTCGACGGTGCGCAGGTGACGCAGCAACTGCTCGAACGGCGGGTTGTTGGGTTGCAACAGGCTGGTGAGCTGGTTAAAGAGCTGGGAGATGGGGCGCGCCTTGGACTGGTTGTCCCAGTTGCGAATGAGCTGCTCCTTGATCTCGGCGAAGCGGCCCGGATCCGGATAGCCCAGGGTGCGGTTGCCAAGGATCATATCGAGTAACAGCGGCTGCTTGTCGGCAAAGCCGCTCAGGTTGATGGTAAAGCCTCCCTGATGGGCATAGATCTGGTAACCCAGCCCCGCCAGCTCCGCTGGATAGGTGAGGGCGTTGAGGTGGTCGGCCAAGAGCTCCACGGCGAGGCGCGCCATGGCGATATTGCGCGGATTTTTGACCGCATGTTCGCTGTCGATGGAGATATAGAGATTGCCCTTGGGCACGTTGAACAGGTGCTCATGGAGGTGCCAGAGGCGAAAACCGGGGCGATCGATAAGGCAGGCGGGCATGTCGGCGGCAAGCTCGGGCGTGCGCGGATCGAGCCTACTGCTGATAAAGGGGTTGGGCTTGGGCAGCGCCAGCGCCGGATCCGGTTCGCTCTGCTGCCAGCGAATTTTCTCGGCCTCGGTAATGGTCGCCACGCTGTAGGGGGTCTGATACCAGCGGGCCAGCCGATCGGTCGCCACTTCCGGCGCAGTTATGGTGATACGCAAATTGTGCGGGGTGAGCTTGGCGAGGAAGCGGCGGATCAGCCCCTCGTCATATTCGCGCATCATGTAGTCGCCGTAGAGCAGATCCTCTGGTTTGTAGCTAAAGAGGTTGAGCACCAGCCCCGACACCGTATCGAGGGGGCGGCCGCGCTCCTGAAAGCGGAACGCCGATTCGAGCACGGTCCGTTTTTCGTCGTAGCGCCAGCTCTGCAGCCCTTCGCGGCCAATCAGTTTCAGATAACCAAACAGGGCGGCGAGGATGTCATCCACATGCTCAAGGCCCAGAGGTGTGAGGCCGAAGTTGACGCCAAAATCCTTGAAGTTGGCGCCGCTGATGCCACCACCTGCCGAGAGCTGGTTGACCCAGCCTTTCGCCTTGAGCAGGGAGAGCAGGCTGCCATCCCCCTCGTAGCCAATCAGATGGCTCAGGAAGGTGAGGGGCTTTTTGTCGTAAAACTCGTCCACATTGGGTAAGGGGAAGCTGAGCGAGAGCTTGCGGGTCTCCTTGACCGGATTGATGTGGATGCGCACGCCGAGATCATCGAGCCTGTAGAGCGGCATGGTGAGGGTCGGGGTTCCCAAATTGCGATTCAAAATGGGAGCAAAGTAGCGACAGCACCACTGCAACTGGGTATCGATGGATTCCGGCGAGATCATCACCAGCGCCATGCGATCCGCGCTGTAGTGGCTTTCGTAAAAACGGATAAGGTCGGAGCGCAGATCCCGTCCCGGCAGATCGGCCAGGGTATCAAGGTTGCCCACCGAGAACTTGGAGAAGGGGTGCGCCGGGTTGACCGTCTCTTTATGCACCTGATAGCTGCGGCGCATATCATCCTGCAGCTTGAGGCGATACTCGGAGTCGACCGCGTTGCGTTCCTTGTCCACCCACTCCGGATCAAAGGTGGGGCAGATAAAGAACTGGGAGAAGCGATCCAGCCCCGCTTCGAAGAAGCCGTTGTCGATCTCGAAGAAGAAGTTGGTGAACTCGGTACCGGTCCAGGCGTTGTTGCTGCCGCCATGACGGCTCATAAATTGCTGGTACTCACCAGGCTTGGGGTAGGTGCAGGTGCCGAGAAACAGCATGTGCTCCAGGAAATGGGCCATTCCCTGCCGGTCGGCGGGGTCGTCAAAATGGCCGGTATTGACCGCCAGTGAGGCGGCGGATTTGTCGGTGTCGGGATCACAAATCAACAAGACCCTGAGCCGGTTGGCCAGCTCCAGAAAATGGTATTGCCGATGGTCATTGGGACTGGCATATGGGCTCATTGGCGTGTGACTCACGTTGGATTTATTTGAATTTAAACATGATTATCGACCCCGCTATCCCGTCAGGCAAACCCTTTTCTGAGAGGTAGCGCAATTGTTTCCACACCCGTGGCGGGGTAAGATCCCCCGGCTATCAAAACAGGCCCGTTGGGCGAGGTTGTAATGAAGATCTATATCATGCGTCATGGCCAGGCTGGCATGAATGCGAAAACAGATGAACAGCGTCCATTGACCGAGCAGGGTATTGAAGAGTCTATCCAGATGGCCCGCTGGCTGGCGCCTCAGCTGATTGGCCCGCTGGATCGGGTGATCCACAGCAACTATCTGCGGGCACGCCAGACCTGGCAAGCCATATGCAGTGAATTGCCTGACGCAGCAGCCGTTGAAGAGAGTGGCGACATTACCCCGTACGGTGATCCCGCTTTCGTGGCCAGCTACCTCACCACTTTGGCTGAACAGCATGACCAGATCCTGATGGTCAGCCATCTGCCGCTGGTGGGT
The DNA here is from genome assembly GCF_963878965.1 of Aeromonas sp. HMWF015. Lineage (NCBI taxonomy): Bacteria > Pseudomonadati > Pseudomonadota > Gammaproteobacteria > Aeromonadales > Aeromonadaceae > Aeromonas > Aeromonas sp. HMWF015. The sequence continues at coordinate 7,737 of NZ_CAWNZT010000360.1, forward strand.
TATCTGGTGCAAAGCCTCTGCCCGGCCGCAGGAGCACCCATGTTCGCCACCTCGGGGATCGCCTGTATCGAGTGGCTTGATGGCAAAGGAGCCTTGCTCTGGCTCGAAGGGCCGCATACAATAGGCTAAAAGTTAATAAAAAGTTATGGATTGAATTTTTTGGGAAGAGATGGGCGAGTTTTCCGGATTTTTATAAATACTTTACGGAATTAATTCGCAGAAGCTGCTGTCATACGGATACAACTGCAAGAGGTTGCAAACGATGAGAGTGTTCAAGAAGTACCTGCCACTGATGGTGGCAAAGCA
>NZ_CAWNZT010000361.1:0-10117 GCF_963878965.1 Aeromonas sp. HMWF015
GATCAACACCATCATCGGCAAGATCCAGGATGTCAGTCTGCGCGCCGCCAGCGAGATGGATACCGAGCTGGCCCGGGTCGAACAGGCGGTCACTCACACGATGACAGCGCGCCAGAGCGTCGCCCGGATCGCGCAGAGCTGCGAGGAGATCAACCAGCGCATCGCTCAGGTCGATCAGTTGATGAGCGATGAGACCCGGCTGATACAAGGGATCCACCATCAGGTCGGGGAGATGTCGCGGTTGGCGGCCGAGGCCAACCAGAGCGCCAGCCACGCCGCCGAAGAGGCGACCATGGTCGCCCAGCACGCCCGCATCCTGACCAGGCAGACTCACCACTTCCATCTCGACACCACCCGCCATTGATCCCCGGCGCTGACGGGAGTCAGCGCTCCCCCTTTTTCTCTCCATTGACTAAATGGGTAGCATTGGACTCCACGAGGGAATAGGATCCGCCCCTCTAAAAACCAACTGCAAGGATCAACTGACATGACTCGAAAATGGTCGCTCCCCATCGTGGTAATCGCGGGGGGAGCGTTACTCTGGCTTGGCAATACTTTTGGTATGAAATGGGCTCTGATGGCCCTGATCGGATTCGGCTTCGGCTTCACCCTCTCCTTCAGTCGCTTCGGCATCGTATTCGGTTGGCGCGAAATGCTGACCAAGCGCAACAGTTACTATGTGCGGGTTCACCTGCTAACCATCGCCATCGAAATTCTGCTGTTCACCACCTTCCTCTCCTTTAGCCACGCCCTGTTTGGCGATGCCATGGTGGGTAACGTGATGGCTATCGGCATTCCCTTCATCGTCGGTGCCTTCCTGTTCGGCATCGGCATGCAGCTGGCAGGCGTCTGTGCCACCGGCACTCTTTACTGCTGCGGCGAGGGGCAACCCCGCTTCTGGCTGGTGCTGATCTGCTACGGCATCGGCACCCTCATCAGCAACCAGTTCCGCCCCGAACTGGAGGCTACCTTCTCCAGCCATGTGGTATTGGCCCGGGATCTGACCGGCAATATCTGGAGCGGCATGCTGCTCAATCTGGCGCTGGTCGCTGCGCTGTTCCTGCTGTTTCGCAACAGCGAACTCAAGCGTACCGGCGAACTCAAGCCCCTCTTCAGCGGCGGCAACCTGTTCTGGCGCGATGGCCGCTTCACCGTGCTGACCGGCGGCATCATCATCGCCCTGCTCAACTCGTCCGTGGTCGCTCTGCACGGCTCGGCCTGGACCATCACCGGCGCCGTCTATGACATGGCGCTGCGCAGCGCCTCCCTGTTTGGCCTGTTCGAGGGGAACCCGAAACTGGCCCAGCCGCTCTTTATCAACCCCATGGTCGGCATGTTCTGGCTCGGTATTCTGGGGGCCATGCTGGCGCGCTGTTTGAGCGGGGGCGGCAACTTCGCCCCGATGCGGCTCGGCAACAGTCTGGCCTCCATCATCGGCGGTCTGCTGATGGGGATGGGCGCCATGTACGCCGCTTGCAACCTCGGCGGTTTCTTTGATGGCACCGCCTCCGGCAGCCTGCACGGCTGGGTCTGGATGTTGATGGCCCTGGCTGGCAGCCTGATCGGCATTCGCCTGCGCCCGCTGTTCGGGATCTGAGGCTCGACATCGTAAACACCCCATAAGAAACGGGAGGCCAAGCCCCCCGTTTTTACATTTACTGCTCCCTTCGCTCTGCTTATTGGACAGGCTGGGAAACCCCTTCCAGATGGATTTCCACCCGGCGATCCGGTGCCAGACAGGCAATCAGCTCCTGCTTGGAGCGGCTGGCACAGCTGTTGCCAGTGACCGGATTGGCCTTGCCACGCCCCTCGACCCGTACCTTGTCGGCATACAAGCCTTTGGATACCAGATAGCTGGCCACGCTCTGGGCCCGCTTCTCGGAGAGGGCCAGGTTGTAGTTGTCGGAGCCGATGCGGTCGGTATAACCGATGACAGTTGCGACGCCATCTTTCGGATTGGCCGCCACAATCTGGCTGAACAGGGCATCGAGCGCCTGATTGGCAGCCGGTTTCAGGGTCGCCTTGTTGAACTCGAACAGCACATCGGAACTCAGACTGAAGGTTTTGGGCTCAACTACGGCTACAGGTGCCGGTTCGGCGGCCGGAGCGGGCGCCGGTGCAGCGGCCTCGCCACCTTGCTGACCGAAGCGATAGAGCATCCCGAACGAGATCAGGCCGTTATCCATCTCGATACCGGAGCGATCGAGAGAGGCATCTCCCAGAGGCGTGGTGTACTGGTACTCCAGACGGGCGGCCCAGTCACGATCGATGGCATATTCGGCACCCAGCGCACCAACGAAGGCGGCGCCATGCTTTTTGCCGGTCTCGCTGCTATTGGCGAAGCTGATCTCGCTATCCGTCCAGGCATAGGCACCGCCCAGTCGGCCATAAAGATCGAGCACGTTCGTTGCCGGGAAGCTGATCTTCATGGTGGCCTGAATCATCTGGCTCTTGGCTTCGGTCTTGAGGGTATTGGCGCCAGTGCCCGAAGTGGTGTCGTATTTGCCAAGCCAGTCATAACCCAACTCGAAACCCAGGTTGGGGTTGAGCTGGTAACCGGCGAACAGGCCCAGACCCAGATCATCCGTGTTCTCGCTGGTATTACCCAACGTCTGGGCAATCGACTCGGCATACTGGTTGTGGTCAACGCCATAGTAATTGGACCAACCTGCCTTGCCACCGACATACCAGGTATTGTCCTGAGCGGCAGCCTGCACGGCTCCGGCCGCCAGCAAACCACTGACCAATACGGCAAGCATGGATTTATTCATATTTTCGCCTCTGCAATAAGTCGTTATGGGCGCCTGAGTGCGCACTTTCCCTGTGTGAAGCCGTCAGGCGGCCTCTCCGCTATTCAGGGTATCCCATCCGAACGCAGCCTCAAATGACCAGCAGCTCAGGAGTGTGAAGCGGCCTGCATTATCGCGGTATCGTCGGTCAAAATGGTCTTTGCCAGCATTCTGGCCTGCTCCAGCGCCAGTGGCTGCTGATAGCTGTGAGCCATCACGATCGCCCCCTCCAGCAACAGGCAAAGCTCGGTAGCCTGTGCCAGAGAACAGTTGAGCTGGTTTATCACCCAGCCCAATAACGCCTGCTTGTGGGCCATCACCAGCTTGCGCACCGGATGGCGTGGGTCGGCAAACTCGGCGCTGGCGTTGATAAAGTTGCAGCCATAGAAATCAGAGCGGCCAAACCACTCTGCAAAACCGTCAAACAGCGCCTGCAGGCGAGCTTCACGTCCGCTCACATCGGCCAGCCGCTGGTCAAGCAAGGCGAAGAACTCCCGGTCACGAGCGAGCAGCACCTCCTCAATCAAGGCATCCTTGGTCGGGAAGTGGCGATAGAGGGTGCGCTTGGTACTACCCGCCTCGGCCCAGATGCGATCTATGCCGGTGGCATGAAAGCCATGACGGTTGAACAGACGGTAGGCCGTCGCCACCAGTTGTTGACGCTTCTCACTCATGATTTGCCTCTTGAAGTACACCGATCTGTCTACCTAATGTGCCTAATCAGTTCTGGCAAACCAAGAGGAAAGCATGATGACAAAATGGTATGGCCCATTATGGGCAGGTGTGGGCGCCGCACTCACCATCGGCATATTGGGATGGCTCAATCTGAGCTGGCATGTCGCGCTAGTCATGGCACCTTTCGGGGCCAGCTGTGTGTTGCTGTTTTCCCTGCCAGATAGTCCGCTGGCGCGCCCCAAAAACGTGCTGGGTGGACACCTGCTGACGGCCTGCGTCGGACTGGTGATCGGCATGCTTCCGCTCCCCGCTGAAGTGCAGATGGCTCTGGCAACCGGGCTGGCCATCGCCCTGATGCAGGGACTGAATATTCTTCACCCTCCGGCTGGCGCCAATCCCTTGCTGATCCTGATGACAGGACAAGAGCCAGCATTCCTGTGGCAAACGGTGCTGCCCGGTACCCTGCTAGTGATGGCGCTGGCCCATGGATTTCAATGGCTAAGACAAAAATGGCCGGTTGCAGCCTAAAAACAGAGGGAGGCCAACGCCTCCCTCTCTCCTCATCGCAGCATCAACTAGCCAGGAACAGTCGGTAGGCAGGGGCGTCGTTCACCTCTTTCCAAACGCAACCAAGTTCACGCAGGTAGTCGCTAACTATATCTTCATCCAACAGCTTGAGAGCGGCAGGTGTATGGAAAGTGGTCTGTTTTGTACCAACGGCCAAGCTGGCAACTGTTCATCAATCATGGGGGTGATCTCGGCCCAATAATCTGAGGGCAAGAAACATCGCTCTTCAGGCGACAGGTCATCAGGCAAGGATGACAGCTCGCTAATCAAGGTACGTAGCTGGCAGCAAGTCACGTCCCCCCTTAGGGCAAGCCTTCCCTGCTCAACTTCTCGAACCAGCCAGGAAATTGCCGTTACATGCCGCATCACACATGCCATCTCTAACCATTGAATCCCCCGCTTACCCTTCTTGGCTTCCAGTAAAGCAAAACACATGACACTCGCCTTGTGCCGCAAACTGACACCTTTCTTGAGCCATTCACGAGATGCCTTCTGCTCTGCCGGCGATCCGGACTCAAGCAATCTGGCAAGGCAGTAGATAGCCCATGTATGCCCCCTGGTTGCCGCCCGGCGATACCAATACATCGCCAACCTCTCATCCTGACGGACCCCCCGCCCATGCTGGATGTTGAAAGCCAGAGAATACATCGCATTATCTGACCCTGATTGTGCTGCCTGCAGAAAACAGGCGTTTGCCTGCTCCCACTCTCCCGCCAGAGAGTGGATATCGCCCAGGGCACACATAGCGATTGCGCTTCCCTGCCGCGCAGCGGCCTCATACCGGTGGCGGCCTTCCATCGGGTGTTCACTGGTACCCGCCAACATATTCATGGCATCGGCACAGCCTTCGCTCGCCCCCCGAGCCACAATTGGCGAGCGTGGTTTTTATCGATCTGTTTACGCTCACATGACGACCCGACCCCGTAATAGAATTCAATCCCGAGATTGCATAGTCTCGCCAATCGCCGCTTTTTAGCTTTATCAGAGCAAGACATGACGTGGATGCCTCGACAGCAATAAGCAACTTTCCTGCGGTAAGTAGTTAAACAGGGCATTGTGTAACACCTTGGGTGCCAGCAATGCTTTAAGTTCCTGATACTGGTTCTCAAAATCCTCTAACGTCATCCCCATGCATTCCTCCTCTGAAGCAATCCTCAGTGAGTAATCAATTCCTTGCAGAGACGCGGCATGGCGCGGCAAATCATTCTGCGCCAACAACCAACCATAACGATGAGACTGCAATAATGTCTGAACCTCATGACATTGACCTGGTTGCAAATAATCATCCGGTGCCATCCAGCCAGACAACCAATTGATAACAGCCACCCCATCAACCCCAGGAGCATGTAGCTGTGACTGGTGTTCCGGGGTCAGAAACGAGGGGGATAACCAGATAGTAATCCTGGTGCGGTTTGCCACCCATTCCAAAAAGGCGAGAGAGGGAGACGCTAGGTCAATCACTACAGCAACAGGGGTATTGGCATCTGTATGTGCCAACTCATCCGGGGTGCGATAAAGGATGCCTTCAGGCTCAACACCTATTGGCGGCGACTCGGTAATCAACATCAGCATGGGAACATTCCGGGTTATTCGGCTGGCAGTTATTGGATAACACACTGACGTCATCCGGTGACGCTTGCCACAACAACTCTGAATGACGCAACTCCCGCTTATAACGTTGTCCACATCAAAGCAACCAAATTAGCAGGAGAGTTCAATGAGTCATTACACCATCCTCTGTCCACATTGTGGTACGACAACCACAGTTTCCACCTCCGTAGCACGTAGTGGTACCGGTGTCGGCCAGTATCGCAATTGCCGAAAATTGGTGCGTATTCAGGTCGATCATCGTGGTGGAATCGTAAGAGTTAAATGACATCAGACCTAACAACAGCTTGTTCTGACAACAAACTTGGCTCTGGTTCAGAAAATATCAACGTGTCACTTGAGTCAGACTAAAACCGGGGGCTAGTATGCCCCCTCTTCAATAGGCTCTGACTCCATTGCCATGTCCGATACCCAAACCCAACGCCATTTCGCCATCCTTAGCTATCTGCCTTACGAACCCCAATCAATTTCTACGACAGAAATCGTACTCAAACTGGAGCGCGATGGCTTTGATGTCACACTGCGCAAAGTGCAGCGCGATCTGGAGAGCCTGAGCTGCCGTCATAGCATCCTCAGCGATGAGACAGTGCGTCCGTATCGCTGGTCACGCAAACAAGGCAGTAAAGGTTGGCTGGATATGACGCCCAGTACAGCCTTGGCACTTTGTATGGCCAAGCAACACCTTCAGGGGCTGTTGCCACGCCAGTTACAAGGTAATCTGGCCGATTTCTTTGCCCAAGCGGAGCAGCGGCTCGCCAATTCCCACGAGAAGCTGGCGATGTGGCCCAACTGCATTGCCTCCCATCCGGCAGGTTTTCAGTTATGTCCACCCAAAGTGAATACACTTGTACTGGAAGGTGTCGAACAGGCGCTGCTGGAAAAGCGGGTTATCGATATCGAATATACCCCCCGCCCGCCAAACGCGGCCAAGCATTATCTGGTTAATCCTCTTGCCTTGGTAACCAAGGGGTCAACCCTCTATCTCATCGCAACGCTGGTAGATAACGGGGAATATCGAAACTTTGCCCTCCATAGAGCAACCCGGATCGAGATCATTGATAAGCCAGTCACCACGCCCCCAGGATTTAGTCTTACCGACTATCTGGCCAAGGGGAACCTGGCCTTCGCCCGCCATCGCAGCATTGAGCTGGCATTGCGAGTTGATTATATCAAGGGGTATCACCTGCAAGAGAGCTGGCTAAGTGAAAACCAGCGCATCGAACCAGACGGCTCATACCATTTCATCATCCATGCCACCGTCAATGACACGGAAGAATTGCGCTGGTGGCTGATGTCTATTGCCGATATCAGCGAGGTGATATCTCCGCCCGACTTGCGCGACACCATGCTGGCCAGCCTGCGTAAAGGGCTGGCCAATTATTCTGCACACAGCTAGCTGGCCACTGGACGCTGTGACGACCAACTTATCTCATCGGGAAGGTGCATCTGCCCGGAATCCAGATCAAACGGTACGGCCCAAAGCCGCAAAGGCTGCCTGGCCGCATTCGCCAGCAAGAATGGTCCAATGACCCGGTTCAGCCCACGCCATTTGGGGTAAATAAGGAGCATATCTCCCACCCCTTTCTGATAGGTCTGCCCATAGGCCAGCATTTGATAAAAATCTTGCTGGCCAAGGCCGAACTTGTCTCGACGATTATCCTGCTCGAGCCGTTTCCACTTGGTATCCATAACCCGCAGACTGGCGTGCCCTTCAAGCAGCAAATCCGGCTTGAGCTGGAACATGGCTCCCTCAGCATGACCCAGTTGACCATAGTGGCAAAGATATTCAGCGCTCGATTGAGTTTTCAGGCCAAGACCTGAGGGGAGCTGACGCCTCAGTTGGCGAGCAACATAAGCCTCAAATAGTCGCTCCATGGGATAGAGCAGGCTGAGCCCTCACCTCTGCCCGTGGAGCGCCATCGGCACCTGTCGAAGCAGAATGATGATGGAGGGTCAAATCCCCTACAACATGTTCAAGAAGGGTCTGAAATTGATACCGAAGGAAGTGCGCACTAAAGTAGCGTAAACAAAACATCGGTTTGAGGCCGATGTCAGGCGATAACTATATCTGTACAGCAGGATATTCACTTGAATTTAACTTGCGTTAAAGTTTACGTTTATAAGTGGTTGCCTTTCATTATTTGAATTCCACTCCTGTGCAATTTTTATTAGCTGTTTTTCAAGAAAATTAATTTCATCAATGTTATTTACGGGTAACAAGGCGAACCAAACTTTATCGATACCCTCCTGAGCAAATCTCAGAGAACCATTGAGTCTCACAAGACTATTTCCATGGTTTTTTCGATACCAGTCACGGATCTCAATGGGAAAGCCGGCGAGTCCGTACTCAAGGAGAAGTGGGGCATATTTTTTTGCCAAATTACACTGGGATTTGCTTCCCCATATGTATCGCCCAAATCGCTTCTTGAAGCTTGTCGTCGTTTTACCTATGTAAATAGAGGAATGGTCTCCGCCCCATATATATATACCTGGCGAATTGAAACTTTCCTTGTCTTGCTCTCTTGCCAACTTGCCATCTTCCCAAAAAACCCTTTTATTGGTTACACTTCCTGACTTCCACAGGTCATTTTCCATTAGTGTATTTATATAATGAGAGAAAGCATCATAGAGTGCAACACCATTATCACTTTCTTTTAATAACTCATGCATTTAATATTCCTTTGGGGAATGTTTTTCATTTTTATGTAGTATGTAGAAAATCGGAACTGGCGTTTGTGTATCAGTGCTACTTGACATATTGATGTCATCTTTCTACAAGTATGCCAATACAGGTCAATGTCACTGAACAAATAACTCTCGTTTTAGTTGATGATGTTGAGTCCAAATTTTTTTATTGCTTGTACTGACTTGAATAAAACAAAAAATGCACGATTCAACATCAGCTAAACTCATAGATGTAGCTCTAGCCAAGATGGTGCAAAAATGATGATAGTGCTTGTATTGCTCATCACTACAGCCATAGTCACCCGCTTCGCGGATACGGGAATCGAGCACAGGAAAGTTATCATTAAAGAATCGGACGAACTTGGTTGCATAAGTATCGCCAATACCTTTGATTTTTTTTATCTCTTTCAAACAACCAAAATCTAGTCGACTGGCTAATACATAAGCTTGTTTAAGTATCAGATTATAATCGCGCTGGTTATCGATGAAGTGTGTCGAGCTACGGCCCCAGATCCGATAGCCGCCCCCAAAGGTCACAATGACAGCGTGCAATAATGGCTCCATCATCTCTGCCTTGAAGCCACTCTCTATCCAGAGAGAGACTCTCTGTTTTGCTGTTTCAGTATCGACAGAGTGATTGAATGTATTGAGAAGTTGCGGCATCTGATCGATATGAAAAGAGGCCCCTTTGGGGAAAATAGAGGAAACGGGAAATACAACACGATTATCCAGCAACTGCAACATAATGACCTCTAAGCGAAAAGATTGAAATTCCTAACTCTTGCTAGAGGCATTATCTGCAATCAAGCGTCATTTCATGACGCTTGATTTTTTTGATGAAGGCAATATTTATTGCTCAATTTAAAAACAAGGTGGGCATAACGCCTCCCTCCCGGTGAGTTGTTGCAGCCCCCTTGCTCAACTAGCCAGAAACAGCCGGTAGGCGGGGTCGTCGCTCACCTCTTTCCAGCCGTAGCCAATTTCGTGCAGGTAGTCATGGAAGGCTGCTACATCCTCGTCCGGCAGCTCGAAGGCGCATAGCACCCGGCCGTAGTCGGCACCGTGGTTGCGGTAGTGGAACAGGCTGATGTTCCAGCGACAGCCCAAGGTCTCGAGGAAGCGCATCAGGGCACCCGGCTGCTCCGGAAACTTGAAACTGTAGAGCCGTTCGCCGAGGGGCCGGGCCGGGCGGCCACCAATCATGTAGCGCACGTGATTCTTGGCCAGCTCGCTCTCGGTCATGTTGACCACCGGATAGCCGTTCCCGCCGAGCTGATCGATGATCTGACCCAGCTCCTCGTCACCGCCGGTGAGGCGCACCGAGACGAACAGCGACGCCTGCTCGGCATCGGCGTAGCGATAGTTGAACTCGGTCACCATGCGGGGACCGAGCTGACGGCAGAAGTCGAGGAAGGCCCCTTTGCGCTCGGGGATGGTCACCGCCAGCATGCCCTCGCGCTTCTCGCCGATCTCGCAGCGCTCCGACACGTAGCGCAGGCTGTGGAAGTTGACGTTGGCGCCGGAGAGAATGGCCGCCATCCGGCCACCCCTGACCTGCTCCCGCTCGCTGTAGGCCTTGAGGCCCGCCAGCGACAGGGCACCCGACGGCTCGGCAATGGCGCGGCAGTCGTCGAAGATGTCTTTCAGTGCGGCGCAGATCTGATCGTTGGAAACGGTCACCACCTCGTCCAGATACTGGTTGCACAGGCGGAAGGTCTCCTCGCCGATGCGCTTGACCGCCACCCCGTCCGCAAACAGCGAGACCCGCTCCAGATTGACCGGCTCGCCAGCAG
>NZ_CAWNZT010000362.1:0-14455 GCF_963878965.1 Aeromonas sp. HMWF015
AAAAAAAAAAAAAAAAAAAAAAAAAAAAAAAAAAAAAAAAAAAAAAAAAAAAAGGCCTGCGGCGCGAAAGCGGCAAGCCTCTGTCAGGTGAAGCGAAGGCAAGTTGGCAAAATGTTGCGCAGGTTTTACCCAAGTTGGCTCAGAAAGGCAAACGGGCAAACATTCCAGCAACAGGAATCTGGCGTTGGCTCACAAAAAATGGGAATTAGCTGAAGGCTTCCCGCTCATCGATGGGAGAGATGAGGTGATAGACCTCATGGGCTGACAAGGTACATCCGACGGGCCACTCCAGCTGGTGGTGACGGTTGATGAAGACCCGGGCGCAGTGACGCTCGCTCTCCAGCTTTGCAAACAGCGGCTGGGTTCGCCAGGGGGTCAGATCCAGCACCCCCGTGGTGCCATCCGATAACACCAGAAACAAGCGCCATCCCCGCACATACTCGACATCGATAAAGACCGGCATCCCTTCGGCTCCGATTGAGATAATTCGCGGCAATTATAAACACCAGCTCCCCATCCATACACGCTATGGCTCACATTTTACCCAGCAGATTATGCTGTGCTCATTAGTGGCGCGACATCACATTTTTAGATGATAAATGTGTTAATGCCGACTTTTAACAAACTTGAATGCAACCTTAACCAATTCGATCTGTCATAACCTCACAACAACTAAAAAAGCGTCTGTGGACAGACGCTTACAGGCTCATTCAGGAACAAACATGACAACTCTAAAACAGCGATTCGGCCCGTTCTGGCCCTTCGCGGTCTTCTGCGCGCTCGCGCTTTTCTCTCTCTCTTTCAGCCGAATCGCCCTCGGTCTCTGGCAACTGGAACGGGTGGATGCCGTGGCCGGTTGGCAGGAGATGCTGCTGCAAGGGATCCGGGTCGACTTTGCGACCCTCTGCTGGGTCTGGGGTGTCCCCGCCATGCTCACTCTGTTGCTGGCAGGCCCCCATGCCATCAGCCGGGGCTGGCTGCAACTGATGCGAGTGTGGCTGACCGTCGGACTCTGGCTGATGCTGTTCCTCGAGATCTCCACCCCCTCGTTCGTCACCGAGTATGGCGTGCGCCCCAACCGCCTCTATGTGGAGTACCTCATCTATCCGAAAGAGGTGTTCGCCATGCTGTGGGCGGGCCGCAAAGCCGAGCTGCTTCTGGCGGTACTCTTCAGCGGCGCCGTGCTGGCCGGTGGTTGGTGGCTGAGCGGCCGTCTGGTGCGTGGCCTCAGCTTCCCCCGCTGGTATCTGCGTCCTGCCTTCGCCCTGCTCATTCTGGCCATAGGTTTTCTCGGTGCCCGCTCCAGTCTCGGCCACCGCGCCCTGAACCCGGCCATGGTCGCCTTTGCCGAAGATCCGCTGGTCAACTCGCTCACCGTCAACTCCGCCTACTCCCTCTTCTTTGCCATCAAGCAGATGGGCGCCGAGGAGGATGCCAGCCAGTTTTACGGCGAGATGAGGGAGCAGAAGGTGCTCGAAGTCATGCGCAAGGAGAGTGGCCGTCCGGCCAGTGATTTCAACTCAGATCTGCTGCCCAGCCAGACCTTCAACCAGGCGAGCTTCCAGGGTAAACCGAAGAATCTGGTGATCCTGCTGCAGGAGAGCCTGGGCGCCCAGTTTGTCGGCTCCCTCGGCGGCCTGCCGCTTACCCCCAACATCGACGCCCTGTCGCAGCAGGGCTGGGCCTTCGAGCAGCTCTACGCCACTGGCACCCGCTCGGTGCGCGGTATCGAGGCGGTACTGACCGGCTTCACGCCGACCCCGGCACAGGCGGTGGTCAAACTCGGCAAGAGCCAGACCAACTTCTTTACCATCGCGGATCTGCTCAAACAGCGGGGTTACGACACCAGCTTTATTTATGGCGGCGAGAGTCACTTCGACAACATGCGCAGCTTCTTCCTCGGCAACGGCTTCACCACCATCGTCGAGCAGAAGGATTTCGACAATCCGGTGTTCAAGGGCTCCTGGGGCGCCTCCGACGAGGATCTGATGGCCAAGGCCGACGAGACATTCAAGTCGCTGCACAAGGAGAGCAAACCCTTCTTCAGTCTGGTGTTCAGCTCTAGCAACCACGATCCGTTCGAATTCCCGGACAACCGCATCGAACTCTTCGAGCAACCCAAACAGACCCGCAACAACGCGGCCAAGTATGCGGATTACGCCATCGGCGAGTTCTTCAAGAGGGCGAAACAGTCCGAATACTGGAAGGATACCCTGTTCCTGGTCATCGCCGACCACGACAGCCGGGTCGGTGGCGCCAGTCTGGTGCCCATCCCCCGCTTCCATATCCCCGGTGTCATTGTGGGCGACGGCATTGCACCGAGGAAGGATCCGCGCATCGTCAGCCAGATCGACATGGCGCCGACCCTGCTCTCCCTGATGGGGATCAGTGCCGACTACCCCATGCTTGGCAAGGATCTGACCCGCATGCCCGCCGACTGGCCGGGGCGCGCCATCATGCAGTACGACAAGAACTTCGCCCTGATGCGCGGCAAGGATGTGGTGATCCTGCAACCGGAGCGGGCGGCAGAAGGCTATGTCTACGATGATGCCAGCGAGAAGCTGAGCCTGGCGGCGCAGCCGGACGCCTTGAAGGAGGATGCCCTCGGTCTGGCCCTGTGGGGCAGCATGGCCTATCAGAAGAGCCTCTATCAGACGGCCAAGGATGAACGCACCGCCGCCAATTGAGCCGCCCGAGCTGATTCAGCCGATAGCAGAATGGAAAAAACCGCCAGCTGGCGGTTTTTTCTATCTATTCATACTGTCAGCCCGCAAGCCATTATGGCTGGGGAAAGCAGGGCAGGGAGCGGCTGAACTTGTGCTCGAATACCAGCGAGGTTTCGAGGTGCACCACCTCTTCGCGGGAGGTGAAGTGATCGAAGACAAAGTTGCGCAGGTGCTCGGTATCGGAGACACAGAGGTGCACCAGAAAATCATCCTTGCCCCCCATGTGGAACAGACTGATCACTTCGGGCAGCGCCAGAATGGCATCGCGGAAAGCATCGATGATCTGACGGCTGTGACGGGCCAGCTGCAGGGAGACCATGGCCTGAATATGACCACCGAGGGCCTGATAATCCACTTCGCAGTGCGCCCCCTTGAGCACGCCATCCTGCTGCAACTTGCGCACCCGCTCCAGACAGGTGGAGGGGGCAACGCCCACCAGCGCGGCCAGATCCTTGTTGGTCATGCCCGCATCCCGAAACAGATGGGCCAGGATATCCAAATCCAGTTGATCCAGGTTTCTCATCTTAACTCCTTGAACCGCTCAATTTTTTAGACTCTGCCCGTAAACCGGGGCAAACACAACGGCCATTGACATCCCCCCTGCCTCGCCTATCCTTGGCGCCATTCACCGGTCGCAGCCCTGCGGCCACCATGCGAGGATCCGCCATGCACCCGTATCATCCCTTCTGGAGCCTTGAGGTTCCCCGTGTCGACGGTCAACTGCTGCTGACCCCATGCCCAGGCACCCAGCAGGTGCCGCTGACCCTGGCGCTCGATCAACTGCGGTTGGCCGGTGCCCACGGGGTGGTGACCCTGATGACAAGCGCCGAGTTGATCCGACTCGAACTGGCGCAGCTCGGCCAGCAGGTCGAGCACGAAGGGATGCGCTGGTTCCATCTGCCCATCGAGGATGATCTGGCCCCCGATGCCGACTTCGAGGCTGCCTGGCAACAGGCGCTGCCACAGCTGCGCGAGCTGCTGGGGGATGGCAAACATCTGGTCATCCACTGCAAAGGGGGCAGCGGTCGTACCGGTCTGGTCGCCGCCGCGCTGCTGATGACCCTCGGCCAGCCACAGCAAGAGGCGATGGCCGCCATCAAGGCCCACAGACCCAAGGCGTTTACCCTGGCCTGCCACCGCCAATGGCTCGACCAGCTGGCCCAGCGGCTGGCGCAGGGCGACTGACTACTTGCCTCCCTGGTCGTAGGTAAAGACCTTGCCGATATCTTCCACCCGATAGCTGGTGAGCTGATAGACGTAGTAGTTGAGCCAGTTGGCAAACAGCAGATGACCGTGGCTGCGCCAGCTGGCGCGCGGGGTCTTGCCCGGATCGTTATTCGGGTAGTAGTTGACCGGAATGGCCGGGTCGAGCCCCGCCGCCAGATCCCGCTGATACTCACCATCGAGGGTCAGGGCATCGTACTCCGGGTGCCCGGTGACAAACACCTGACGACAATCCTTGGTCGCCGCCAGATAGACCCCCGCCTCTTCTGACTCGGCAAAAATCTGCAAGTCGGTCTGGGCACGGATCAGATCGCCATCAAACGCCGCATAACGGGAGTGCGGGGCGACGAACTCGTCATCGAAACCACGCAGCAGCGGCTCATGCTCATCGAGACGATGGTGGCGGTAAACCCCGGAGAGCTTCTCGCCGTGGGTCTGCTTCTCCATGCCATACAAGGCTTTCAGCGCCGCCTGCACGGCCCAGCAGAGGAACAGGGTGGAGGTGACATGCTGATGGGACCACTCGATGATCTCGACGATGCGCGGCCAGTAGACCACCTCCTCGAACTCCACCAGCCCGAGCGGCGCCCCTGTGATGATCATGCCGTCGTAGTTGTTGCCACGCACCTGCTCGAAGTCGTGATAGAAGTTCTCCAGATGCGCCTGCGGCGTGTTCTTTGACTCCCTGTCATCGATGCGCAGCAGATCCACATCCACCTGCAGCGGCGAGTTGGAGAGCATCCGCATCAGCTGGATCTCGGTCTCAATCTTCTTTGGCATCAGGTTGAGGATGAGCACCCGCAGCGGGCGGATGTTCTGGGTGACGGCCCGGGATTCCGTCATCACGAAGATGTTCTCCTGCCCCAGCACTTCGGCGGCGGGTAACTGATCCGGGATCTTGATCGGCATGCTTACTCCCTGTACTGCATCGGTAAATATGTCTGGACATCCAGAAGCCTATAATAAAGCTCCAGCCCTGTCATCAGATACCTTTTGTATTCACCCCCGCCTTTGACTAGCATACGGCTCAGTGTGTCTCCTGCTTCCAAGATAATGACCGGTATCAAGATTTCCGTAGATCGACTGCAAGTCGGCAACTATGTATCCCTGCCACTGGGGTGGCGCGAACACCCGTTCCTGTTTTCCAGCTTCAAGATCAAAAGTGAAGAAGAGATCGAGCTGATCCGCCGTCTCGGCCTGAAACTGGTCACCATCATTCCCGACAAGAGCGACGTTCCACCCAAGCCCCTCAATCAGGTACAGCCTCAGCAACAAGAGAGCGCAGACGCCGCCCAGCGTCAGGCCCAGATGCAGCAGGAGAAGGATCGCCGTATCGAGCAGTTGCAACTCTATCGCCGCAACCTGCAGCAGTGCGAGAAACAGTTCCAGCAGTCGCTGGCGCAGGTGCGCAGCGTGATGAGCAAGATCCAGTCCCGCCCCCTCAATGCCATCGGCGAGGCGCAGGAACTGGTCAACGCCATGACCGAGCAGCTGCTCTCGGTGGACGAGATGGTGCTCCATCTGGTCTCCGACAGCGAGGATGGCAACAACCTCTACTTCCACTCCCTCAATGTGAGCGTGCTCAGCATGCTGCTGGCCAAGGAGTGCTGCATGACGGCCGACGAGATCCGCCGGGTCGGCATGGGGGCGCTGTTCCACGATATCGGCAAGTTGAAGATCCCGAGCCAGATCCTGCGCAAGACCGAGCCGCTGACCAAGCCGGAGCAGAACCTGATGGCCCAGCACCCGCGCTACGGGCTGGATCTGCTCAATCTGGCCAAGGATTTCCCGGCCGAGGCGAAGGGGATCGTGCTCCATCACCACGAATATCTCGATGGCAGCGGGCCGGAAGGGCTCAAGGGTGGCCAGCTCGATCCGCTGACCCAGATGGTGTCGCTGATCAACGAGTACGATAACCTCTGCCACATGCAGGCCAAGGTGCCCTACTCGGCCCTGAGCGGCCTCTACAAGCAGCGCAAGGCGCAGTTCAATCCGGAGTACCTCAGCATGCTGATCCGGTTGATGGGGATCTATCCCCCCGGCAGCGTGGTGCAACTCTCCAACGGTCAGGTGGGGCTGGTAATGTCGGTCAACGCTTCCCGCCTGCTCTACCCCTCGGTGCTGGTCTACGATCCGCGCATTCCCCGTCAGGAAGCGGCCATCATCGACCTGCAGCAAGCCGAACTGTCGATCGCCAAGGTGATCCACCCCAAACGGCTGCCGCCCGCCGTGTTCGAGTACCTCAATCCGCGTACCCGGATCAGCTACTACTTCGAGCACAACAAAGCCTGATTGTGTTGGCCCAAGGCCAACCGTTGCCACCCGTTTAATCCAAGGAGCCTGCCATGCGTATCGAGATCATCAGTACCGGAGACGAGATAGTGACGGGTCTGGTGGTGGATACCAACGCGGCCTGGCTCAGCGCTCTGCTGCTGGAACAGGGGTGGCAGGTGCGCCGTCGCCTGACGGTAGGGGACAACCTCGCCGACCTGAAAACGGTGCTGCAAGAGAGTGCCAGCCGCGCCGAGGTGGTGCTGGTGTGTGGCGGACTCGGACCCACTGCCGACGATCTCACCGCTCAGGCCGCCGCCGAGGCCTTTGACCAGCCACTCACCCTCTTCCCCGACTGGCTCGCTACCATCGAAGCGCGCTACGCCAGCCGTGGTCGCCCCATGGCACAAAGCAATGCCAAACAGGCCTGGTTGCCGCAGGGGAGCGAAATCCTCGACAACCCGGTTGGCACCGCCTGCGGCTTTGTGGTACGAAGCGGCCATAGCCAGCTCTTCTTCACCCCGGGCGTGCCGTTCGAATTCAAGCAGATGGTGCGCGAGCAAATTCTGCCGCGCCTCAAACAGCTGGCCGGGGCGCAGATCGATACCGAGCTGCGTCGCTTTTACACCTTCGGCGTCTCGGAGTCGGCGCTCAGCGATATGCTGGATGCCGAACCCTGGCCAGCAGGTATTGAGCTGGGTTACCGCTCCTCCATGCCCCTTATCGAGCTGAAACTGATCGGCCACGGCGCCAGTACCGCTGACATGGAGAGTGCAGAGCACCGACTGCTGGATACGATCCGCCCCTGGCTGGTTGGCAGCGGAGATACGGAACCGGCGCAGCAGATCCTGGCGCTGCTGCAAGGCAAACCGCTGGCTCTGCTGGAGGGAGAGAGTGGCGGCGCCCTGCTGGCGCTTTGTCACGGCCATCCCCGGCTGGAAGCACGCTTCAGCGCGCAACTGGCCGATGAGCTGGCGCAACTGCCGACCGCCGATGCGGGCCTGCAACTGACCATAGGGCGAGAGGGCACTGAGGGTGTACCACTGCTACTCAGCGCCGATGGAAAACACGTCGGTCAGACGGTCAAGGTCAGCCACCCCGACCCGGAGAGCCGCCGCAAGATCCTCGCCTTTGCCGCCCTCGACATGCTGCGCCGCCATATGCTGGGTAAGCCGGTACTCGGAGATTACCTCACCCTGGCCAGAACAGCCCAGCGCAGCTGATAACTACCGCCCCTGCCAGCGACCCTATGTTGCTGGCGCTGCGATCCGCCTTTTCACGCCGTTGCCAAACAGCACCCATATTTATCCGGCCGCCATCACCGATTTGACTTCAATTCATTGACCATTCAGAGGAAATATCTGAATACTGCCCACTCTCAGGGTTGGTGACTCGCTTTATTAATCATTGAGAGATTAAATGACAGTAGAGGAGCGAGCCGATCGTTCCGTTCTCATCCAGCAAGGAGATGCGGTGTTAAGCAAAGAGTGGTTGCTGCTATCAAGCGATATGGAACTGGTCTGCCTGCGGATTGCCGCCGGTCTCACCAAACCTGTCACGGAACAGGATGTGCAGGCTCTGCTGCTCGCTTCCAACTGTCGCCGCTATCAGCCGCTGCCCGAGGGGATCAAACAGGCTATCAGCCTGCTTAATACCCTGCTCACCAACCCTGCCGCCCCCGTCCCCGCCAACCCCATCCCTGTCGGCAAGCGTCAGGATGCCCGACTCGCCGTAATAGTGGAGAAGGATCGCATGAGCGCCATCGCCCAGATCACTGCCGACTGGGGGGGCAAGTATGTGACGCTGGAACAGCTGAAAGAGGCGATCGCCATCAGCGAAATCAAACAGGGGGTGAGTGAGCAACAGCTCACCGCTGCCATCCAGTCGGCCAAGGAGGCCGCCCCCGGCAGTCAGCTCAAGCTGGTGATTGCCAACGGCCAGCCTGCCGTCAATGGTCAGGACACTCGCTATGAGCGGCTGGTGGAGACCCCGGCCGAACGGATCCTCAAACCGCAGGAGTTGGGGCATGGCAAGGTCGACCTGCGGGATCTCGGTTCCATCGTCACCGTCAAGGCCGGCGCTCCGCTGATGCGCCGTCATCCGGCCACCGTCGGGGTACCCGGTTTTACCGTGACCGGTCAGGACCTGCCCGCCAAGGATGGCAAAGACAGTCCGATGAGTGCTGGCGAGGGCACCTTTATCTCCCCCGACGATCCCGACCTGCTGATTGCCGGTCGGGCTGGCCTGCCCTGTCAGGAAAAAGCAGGCATGAAGGTGGACGAGGTGCTCAGCGTCAAACAGGTGGATGCCCGCCACGGCCACATTGATTTTGAAGGGGGCTTAATCGTCAGCGGCGACGTCAACCCGGGCATGAAGATCAGGGTCAGCGGTGACATCGTGATTGGCGGCTTTATCGAAGGGGGCTGGATCGAAGCTGGGGGCAGCATCACGGTACGCCACGGCATCATTGGCCGCCGCAACGAGCAGGGAGAGTACCTTTGCCAGCTCAATGCGCAGGGGGAGATCCACGCCAGCTACGCCCAGTATGCCCAGCTGGAAGCGGGGGGGGATATCCAGATCCAGAGCCAGCTCAGCCACTGCTACTCCCGCAGCGGACAAGATATCAAGGTGGGCGATAGCAACATGCGTAAAGGCACTCTGCTGGGGGGGACCAGCATTGCCAATCGCCTGATCATGGCCCCCAGCCTGGGGGCCGAGGCCGCCAACCATACCCGGCTGCAGATCCTTGGTGGCTACTTCACCCACAAGGAGCAGGAACACCAGCTCAAGCAGCGCCAGCAGGCGTGTCAGGCCCAGCTGGAGAAAATCAAGGAGCTGGTCATGAAGTTGTTGCAACTGCCCGGCGACAAGCGCAATCCGGATACCCTGCGCAAGCTCAAACCGATCCGGGACCATCAGCTGGCCGAACTGGCCCAGCTCGATGAGCAGCTCACCGCCAACCAGGAAGAGCTGCGAAACTTGATGGCTCAGATGGAGGTCATTGCCACCCAGCACCTCTACTCTGGCATCGAGGTCGAGATGGCCAGCTTCAAACGCAAGGTTACCATTACCCGAGGCCCTACCCGCCTGACCATCCATGATGAAACCCTGGAGATGACCCCTTACGAGGGACACAAATAGCTCAACCGGCACGGCCCCATCGCTGAGCCGGCCGTGATCCCGCCGCCGATTTTCGCTACACTCGCCACTTCCTTGGCCCCACCGGGCGGGCCACCCAGACTCAGGTAGTGAGAGATGTACAAGCTGATCGCATTGGATATGGATGGCACCCTGCTCAACCCGCAGGGCCAGATTACTCCCCGCACCCACGCCGCCATCAGCGCCGCGCGCGCCAAAGGGGTAACCGTTGTGCTGGCCTCCGGCCGCCCGCTGGAAGGGATGAGCCGCTATCTGGAAGAGCTCGGCCTCACCACAGAGCATGACTACGTCATCTGCTACAACGGCGCCCTGGTGCAGCAGGTGGCCGATCAGCGCATCATCCGCAGCCAGCTGCTGACCGGCAGTGACGCCAGCGCCGTCGCCAAACTGGCTGACGAGCTGGAGGTGAACGTCCACGGTTTCTCGGTCACCCGCGGCCTGATCAGTCCCCGTGTCAGCACCTACACCGAGCACGAATCCCGCCTGATCGGCATGCCGATCAATCTGCTCGACTTCGCCACCCTGCCTGCCGACGAGCAGATCATGAAGGTGATGATGATCGACGAGCCGCCCCAGCTCTCCCGCGCCATCGAGCGACTGCCTGCAGAGCTCTATGAGCGCTATACCGTGGTACAGAGTGCCCCCTTCTTCCTCGAGTTCATGAACAAGCAGAGCAACAAGGGAACCGGCGTGGCCGCACTGGCCGAGCACCTTGGCCTGACCGCCGCTCAGGTGATCTGCGTCGGGGATGCGGGCAACGATCGCCACATGATCGAATACGCAGGCCTCGGGGTTGCGATGGGCAATGCCACCGACGAGATCAAGGCGCTCGCCCAGCACACCACTGCCCGCAACGATGAAGATGGCGTAGCTCAGGTGATCGAGCAGTTCGTACTGAATGCCTGATCGCAATCGAGCACCGCTGCGCCTGATAAGGAAATAAAAACGGGGAGGCTGTCAGCCTCCCCGTTTTTTCTGGTTAGTTATCTGCGTGATAAGCGTTAATTCGCTCGCATCACTGGTTCGCCAGACACTGGGTATGGGAGCCCGGTTGCAGGTAAGGCGTCAGCAGGGGAGCCATCCCCTTGAGCACCTGCACCGGCAACGCCGAGGTGAAACGGAACTTGTCAGACTGGCTACCCGGTACATAGGCGGTCAGGGTACCGAAGTGATCCTCACCCAGATAGAAAACGAAGGTCGCGGTGCGGTTGCGCGCCAGTGAGCTGGTCACGTTGCCATAACGACCCACGGTTTCAATCCGGTTATCCCCGGTCCCGGTCTTGCCCCCCATCTGCAGCACAGTGCCATCCGGCAGGGTAAAGGCACCGGCGATACGTCTTGCCGTGCCCCCTTCGACCACCTTGGAGAGCGCACTGCGCAGGGCTGCCGCCACCTCTGCCGGCATCACCCGGGTGCCCTCGGTATGCTGCGGCTCAAACTCGGTCTCGAAGGGCGTCCCCTTGGCGAACGAGAGATGCTCGATACGCAAGGTTGGCGAGCGGATACCGCCATTCTGGATAATCCCCATCAGCTCGGCCAGTGCAGCCGGGCGATCACCGGAGCTGCCCAACGCGGTCGCCAGCGAAGGCACCAGATGGTCGAATGGATAACCGAGCTTGGCCCAGCGCTGATGGATATCGAGGAAGGCTTCAACCTCCAGCATGGTGCGGATCCGGCTGTCACGGGCACTGCGATGGCGAGTCTTGAACAGCCAGCTGTAGACCTCCTGCCGCTCGTCACGACTGGCCGCCACCGCGTCGGCAAAGGTCGCCTTGTCGAACTCCTTGAGATAGGCCAGCAGCCACAGCTCCAGCGGGTGAACCCGGGCGATGTAGCCCTGATCCGGGAGTGAATACTTGCCCGGGCCATAGCTCACATAGAGCTGATTGACCCGCTTGGCGCTCAACTTCTCGCGCGGCAACCGCTCCGCCAGGAAGGCAGCAAATGCGGCTTCGCTGGCTTCCGGCATCAGGTAGCGGTGAACCGCCGCCAGACGTACCGCACTCGGCTTGAGACCGTCGAGGAAGGTATCGAGCTGCTCCTCGGGAGTCTTGCCGCGATATTTGCGCCAGAAGCGCAGCAGATAGGTCTGCCCCTCTTTGTCGGCAAATTTGGCCAGATACTCCTGACGGCGGGGATCCTTGTCATCCTTCAGCAACTGGGCACGGTTGCCCTCCTTGTAGAGGCTGTAGCGCACGATATCGCGCATCAGCCGCACAAAGGGCAAGTTAATCGACTCACGCAGAGAGTCACGCAACGTCGGAATACGATTGTTATCCTCGCGGCGGAAGTTGTTGAAGGTGTGCATGCCGCCACCGGTAAAGAACCCTTCATTGGGGCTGGCGGAGTATTTGCGATCCAGCGCCGCTTCCAGCATCACAGGCAGGCTCTTGTCCTGAGCCGTCATCAGATAGGAGATGGCCCAGCGGCTGAGGTTGTCCTGAGAGACGGCAGCCAGCTTGCGCAGATTCTCGACCGGCATCCCGGCATAGTTGTCGTGCAGCTCGGCCACGATCTCCAGATAGGTAGTCAGCACCCGCAACTTGGCGGTTGAGCCCAACTCCAGCTTGGAGCCTTCATTGATATCAAACGGCTGATCGGTGTTATCGGTCTGTACCCGCACCTTGAACCCTTCCGGCGACTTCTCGAACAGGGTGAAGCTGTAGCGCACATCGCCGGTCTTCTCTGGCGAGAGCAGGCGCTCACCAAACAGTCCCACCTGAGCGGCAAACGTCGGGTCGGCTAGCTGTTGCAGATAACGGGATACTTCATTTTGCAGCGGCATATTGAGGCTGGTATCGGCGGTCAGATCCATCCGGTCGAGGTCATAGAGCTGCACCCCGAGCTGACGGCTCAGGCGAGTACGGGCAACCTGCAACCCCTTGTTATTGTTCACCCGGGTGATAGCAGGGGACTGCAGGAAGTCACGGAACGTAATCTTGGCCTTGAGCGCCGCCTCCATCAGAGGTGGCGTGATCATTCCTTCCTGCACAAACAGGCGCAGGTAGCTGTCGGTCAGGGTAGCCAATGCCTCTCGCCCTTGAGCCAGATAGTAAGAGGGACGGCGGTGCGCAATCATCAGCGAGACGACCTGACGCAGGGCAAGCCCCTGTTCGGCCAGCGGTGCATTCTGGTTACGGGCGGGGTCCAGCAGACGGTTCACGTCATCGACATTGGCACCAAACCAGACCCAGAGGCCATCTCCCAGACCATGTACTTCACCATATCCCGGCGCAGCCGAGAGCGGCACCGAGTTGAGGTAGGCCCAGGCAACCAGCTTACGCGCTTCGAGGGTTTCCGGCCCGAGACGATAGGCCCGCACGCTGGCAGAGGCCATCTGACGGATCTTCTCGGTCGGCGACAGGGTCAGGCCATCCGGCGAGTGGCGATACTTCTCCACCTGGGTCGCCAGGGTACTGCCACCGGCAGATTGATCCTGCATATCGAGCGCCTTGCCCACTTGAGAGAGCGCGGCCTTGGCAAAACGGGGCCAATCGACCGCCGGGTTGGCCAACGGCTCTTCGTTGCTCAGCAGATCGCGGTTCTCGATAAACAGCAGCGACTGGATGACGAGCGGTGGAATGGAGTCAAAATCCGGATAGTGATGGGTCGGATACTTGAATTGATAGAAGGGCTCGGCGCGGCAATCGTGCAGCGTCAAACCGGCCTGCACCTTCTCGGTATAGGGCACGAAGAAGCCACGACTGGCGTAGTCATAGAGCGCGTCGGAGAAATGCACCTGCTTGCTGACTTCATAGCCCCGCTGAAGCAAACGCTCCTGCATCATCGGCAGTTGCACATAGCCGAGCCGCTTGTCGAACGGGCCATCCTCAGGGAAAGCGATCTGCTTGCTCTGGCCTGGCTCGACCTGATAGGTGAGCTTGGCGGCATAGCGGGAAATCTCCTGAGATTGCAGCTTCGAGGTTTTCATCTCATAGCCAACCAGAGCGATCACCGCCCCCAGGCACAATAAAAAGAGAAAACAGAACAGCCAACGCCACCAGGGACGACGCTTGCGCTTTGGGTTCCCGTCCGAAGTCTGGACAGATGAATCTTGAGATGCCACTTGTGTCAAATCCGTCTGTTCTGATGCGCCCATATCAGCCCCACCATGGTTGCGCAATTTATTGTGTTTCACTCAAGCTTAGTCTTTTCAAGTCAATGGCTTGAAACTATTGACCGCTTTGTGGTGATGGTAACAGGGCAATTCTAAAAAGGGGAGCCGATTGTTGCAGGAGTGGCAGAGATCCGAGCTGATAACAAAACACCGGCCAGTGGCCGGTGTCTCTTAAGCGAAAGCGCAACGCTTATTTGTGAGAGCTCATGCCCTTCAGCTTGGTGCTCAGCTCTTTACGCTCTTTGGAAAGCTCGGCGTTCTTGATGATGTGATCATCCACGCGCTCTTCATAGTCGGCACGCATGTTGGCGATGATCGCCTGCACATCATCAATGCTCATGCCGGGCTTGATATAGTCGCTCAGGTTGTCGAGCAGCAGTACGCGCTTCTGGTTGTCACGGATCTTCTTCTCATTATCCGCAATTTCACGCTTGAGTTTGTTCTGGCGACGGGACATACGCACATATTCCAGTACATCGCTGAAGGTGGACTTGTTTACTTGTTCCATATCGATACCACTGACTTAAGGTTGATAAAAACTGGCCAAGTTACACCTGGAACCCGGCCAACTCGGCGCGGGACAGGCAAACTCAAGATGCCCTTACTCTACCGAGTTATAAGCGAGATACAACCCTAATCGCGCACCATGAACAGAGTTTGGCCAAAAGTAAACCAGTTAAAATGGCCAGTAATCCATCAGATAAGGGCTTGATATAGATAGAAAATGGTGGAGGTGACAGGGTTTTAGTTCTCTTCCTGCATATAAATGCTAACACTGGCTGCTTAACACGCTAAAAACACCAACGCGCGGTCGTGGTACTGGGCTTTGGCGTTCGTTCAGTTGTGCAACCATCGGGGGAAGTTGGCAAAAACCACCCATAGCAAAAAAGGCCTTCCCATCTGGGAAGGCCTTCAAATTAGTGGCGGAGCGGACGGGACTCGAACCCGCGACCCCCGG